>JAJYJL010000103.1 GCA_021789565.1 Acidobacteriota bacterium | reverse complement strand
GCCGCCAGAACCAGCACGCCGAAAAGATTTCGCGGTGCCAGAAGGTGTAGATGATGCCCTTCCGCGCGCGGTTCGCCGCTTCCCAGTTTTCCCAGCCTTCCACGTGCCAGCGCAACGTTCGGCCAATCAGAAGAACCGCGAGATAGCCGATCCAGCTTGCAAGGAAAATTTGAAACCGCTGCCAGAGCGTGAACTCGCGGGGATTCTCCGCGATCTCAACTTCTTTCCCTCGGGCTTCGTTCCCGCCCGGTTCGCTCACAGTGGCTGTGAATTTCTCTGATGGATTTTCCATAAAACCAGTCTGAAATCCGCGCTTTCCCCGGGCCTTACAACCGTTGCCGTCGATGGCGCCGCGATCCGTCACATTCGATCGTAACGCGGCCCGCCGCCGCCTTCCGGCGCCACCCAGGTGATGATCTCATAAGGGTCGGCGATGTCGCAGGTCTTGCAATGCACGCAATTCGAGGCATTAATCTTCAAGTGCTTGCCGGGGCCGTCCACGTTCTCTTCCATTTCATACACCGCTGCCGGGCAGAAGTGCTGGCAGGGATTGCCGTACTCGTTCGTGCAACGATTGTTGCAAATATCGAAGTCAGCAATTTTCAGGTGGCACGGCTGGTCTTCCTCGTGGTGCGTTCCGGAGCGGTAAACGTCTGAAAGCTTATCGAACGTCAGCTCTCCGTCGGGCTTGACTTTCGCGGCCCCACCGGGCCCCATCTCGTCCAGGTGCTTCATGTGCTCGTGATCTTTGCGCAGCGGGTAGCGCGCGCGGACACCGCGTCCGCCCGTCATCATCTGCAGCCCCGCGTGCAGCACTCCGGGCCAGAAGCCGTGCTCGAACCCCTGGCGGTAATTGCGGACCTTCCAGAGCTCATCGTGGACCCAGCTTGCGCGCCACTTCGTTTCAAACTGCTTCAGCCGAGCCTCTGAAATGTCCTCCCGCACGAGCGCTTCGAAAATAGTCTCTGCCGCCAGCATGCCGGTTTTAATGGCCAGGTGGAGGCCCTTCAACCGCTGGGCATCCAGGAAGCCGGCGGCATCGCCAATAATCAGCGCTCCATCCACGGCCGTGGTGGGAATTGAAAAATATCCTCCCTCGGGAATGGTCTTGGCGCCGTAGCGCAGCATCTCGCCGCCTTCAAGCAGGCTGTTCACAAAAGGATGAGTCTTGAATTGCTGCAAGCAGTTGTGGACGTCGAAGCGCGGGTCTTCAGCGTCCAGCCCGGCCACGAGACCCACGGAAAGGTGAGTCTCTTCCAGAGCGTAAATGAAGCCACCGCCAAACTGCCGCCCACTGAGCGGCCAGCCGGCCGTGTGGATCACCTGCCCTCGGCGGATGCGCCCGCCAGGGACCTGCCACAACTCCTTGGCGCCCAGCGAGTAGGCCTGCGGATTCGCCAACCTGTCCAGCCCCTGCCGTCGCACAAGCTGTTTGGTCAGTGAGCCGCGCGTACCTTCCGCAAGCACCGTTACTTTGGCGCGAATGTCGTATCCCGGCTGGAAGTTGGATTTGCGATTCCCGTCCCGATCAATTCCTTTATCGTCCGTTCGGACGCCCGCCACACGCCGGCCGTCATAAAGGATTTCAGAACCCGCAAAGCCCGGGAACAGGCCCACTCCGGCGGTCTCCACCAGGCCGCCCAGCCACCTGGCCAGTCTGTTGACAGAGACGAGGTAGTTGCCATGGTTCTGAAGGAAAGGAGGATTAACGGGCAACTTCCACTGGCCTCGAGGCGTCAGGAAATAGACCGCGTCGTCCGTCACGGGCGATTCGAGTGGCGCGCCCTTTGATTCAAAGTCAGGAACCAGTTCGCGCAACGAGCAAGGGTCCAGCACGGCCCCGGAAAGGCAGTGGCCGCCAATCTCGCCGGCCTTTTCCAGAACGTAGATGTTCTCTGCTGAAAGGGCAGGGCCGGCGGGCGCCTTTGCGTTGCGCTGTTCAATCAACCGGGCAAGACGCAGCGCGCAACTGAGCCCGGCAGGTCCTGCGCCCACAATCACCACGTCGGTTTCAAGCGTTTCCCTTTCGGCTTCGGGCATCTGCAGAGGTCCTCGAATCGAATGCCAACGCACTCCACCGCCTGCGGCAAAGCGCACCGATCCAATTCAGAATTTATCACGAAACGTCCGGGCCGGAAGCCGCCGGCCAGATCAGGGAGGAAAGCAAAGCGATCTGCCTGGACAAGGACTTTACTTTCTATTGGGGCAAAGTGGCGAGCTGCTGCTTTAGAGATTCGGCAATCACGGTGTCAGAGCCGAATTCTTTTTGGACCTGCTGGTAAATCTCGCGGGCCCGTTTCGGCTGGCTCACACGGTAAACGTCCGCCAGGGCCAGCAGCGCCGTGGCCCGAGGAACCAAGGTGGTGGGGTGGTCGGCAAGGTTCTGGTATATTTTCGCGGCCTCATCGGCCTTGCCTGTCTTTGCCAGCACTCCGGCCAGCGCAAACCGGGCCTGCGAAGCAATTTCCTGGTCGGAGTTCTTTGCGGATTCCTGCAAAGTCTTAATGGCGGTTGTGTCATTGCCCATCTGCGACTGGCAGATTCCCATCTGGATCAGGGCATACGCGGCGGCTTTGGTGTGGGGGTAATTCTTAACGACGTCGGAAAACTGTGCAAGGGCTTTTTGATACTTCGCCGCGGCCGTTGGATAGCTCTCGCCCACACCCATCAGAGCGCTCTGCTGGCTGCTGCCAACGTATGCGTTGAAAGTCGTGATGGCGGTCTGCAACTCGGCATTCGCGGCAGCCTCCTGATGGGCGTAGTGACTCTTCAACCACCACGCTGCGCCGGCCACCACAATCACAGCCGCACTGATCAGGATGATCTGTTTCAGGTGCTCCTCAGCAAAAACCTGAAGGGCCTCCATTCTTTCCTGGAAGTCATCATGTTTCAGTTGATGGCGTGTATATCGGTCCACAGTTTTCCCTCCGTTGATCCAACCTTGGTCATCTTAACAACTGGATTCGGGAAAGGTCAATCAGATGGGTCCACGGAGCGGCTTTCGGGACGCCAGGCTCAAACCCGCCCCACCGGATCATCACACCGGCCAGTTCTGCCAATTCACCGCGCCAGAGCTCCGGATGCGGGTTCCTCTGTTGCCGCACTTCCGAATTCGACTTTGTAGATTTCAAGCAGAACAACCAGGATGGTGAAAAGAAACGGTCCCAGCACTATGCCCAGAAACCCGAAAACACTGAGCCCGCCGATGACACTGATAAAAACCCAAAAAGTATGAATCTCCATTCCCCGCTGGATGAGAATGGGTTTCAGGATGTTGTCGACCGAGCCCACCGCAATGCCAAACACCGCCAGCATGACGAGCCCTTTCAGTACCGACCCGGTCAGCAGGTAGAAGATGACCACCGGTCCCCAGATCATGGCCGTCCCCACCACCGGCACCAGCGAAGTCAGGGCCATGGCCGCTCCCCACACGATCGGCGCGCCGATGCCGAAAATCCAGAAGCCCAGGCCGCCTAACGCTCCCTGAATCAGGGCGACCGCCAGACTCCCGGTGAATGTGGCGTGGACCACGCCTGTAAATTTCTGGATGATCTGCTCTTCGTACTCGGACCGAAAAGGAATGAGGCTTCGCATCTCGAGTAGGATTTGCGGCCCACGCAGAAACAGGTAGTAGAGACCGAAAAGCATCACAAAAAGCTGAAGCATAAAATTCATAAAACCAGAAACGACCGATGCGCTGTGCTCTACCAGGAACCGGCTTCCCGCGCGGACTGCGCGCATTGCTGTGGCGCCAATGTTGGGTTCAGGCATGCCCATTTCCTGCAGATGCCGGGCAAGCGTCTTGTAGGCGGTGGAATTGTGGAGGGCGGCAATCTTTGCAGGCACGCCATTGGCAATCACATCATCAAGAGTGCTGTAGGCCTTCACAGACTCACCAGCCATCAGAAACAAAATTGCCACCACGGGAAGAATAATGGCCACTGTCAGCAGCACACAGCAGATGGCGCTTGCCAGCTCCCGCTGATGGAGATAGCGCTCCACGCGCTGATAAACGGGATAGAAGACGGTTGCCAGAATGGCTGCCCAGGTGAGCGCCGGGAAAAAAGGCTGGAGGATTCGTCCCACAAAGTAAAGGACGAGGCCCAGCATAATCAGCAGAAAGACGCGTGCCGCTCCGCTTTGGCCGCTCCACGAGCTTTTTTCCATTTCCAGACGCCTCTTCGCCTTTCAGTGATGATGAAATTGTAACCCGGCCCGTATCGTTCGGCACTGACTTCATCAACCCGAGACTACTCGGTATTCACCGTCAGCTCCGTCTTTCCGGCCATCATGGCGGCGCTCAGTTCCACACGGTCAGGGTGAACGTTCCCCATTGAGGCAGATTTCAAAGGCTGGCCGTCAGGCTTGTGAATGTGAAGGGCGAGGCCGGCTTCCAGTGGCTTCTCAAACTTCAGCCGGCACCTCCAGCGGATGGAGTTTCCGGGACCTGGAAGCGATTCGGTTGTCCAGGTGATGTGCCCGAAGCGTGTGGGACAATTCTCGACGTGGATTTTTTCTCCGGCCGCAAACCAGTGTTTGGGTGCAGCCTTCTGCAGGTGGACAATTGGGTGATCGTGTTCTTCATAGCACAGCAGCCAGCGCAGCCCCAGCGCCACCTGCAACTCACTATTGATCACGGCCGACCATCCGTACCGGCTGTCCTCGCCAGGGTGCCCGCCTGGCAAGTAAGCGTCCTCCGGCGAGTAGCGGCTGCCTGAATCCATGGTATAGCAGGCGAGCGCGTAAAGGGTCAGCAGGAAGGGCCGGTAATCGCCCTGGCGAATGAGGTAAGCCAGCGTTCCGTGCGACATAAAGTTCGATGTGCGGACCGAGGCGCCGTCGGTGTTCAGGCCCAGAATCTGCTCGCCGGCCAGCTTGCGATGAACAAAGTGGCCCCGGTCAAGCACCGGGTCACCCCAGTCGCTTGTCCACCAGTCCATCATGAAGCGATGGTTCTCATAACTGGTCAGTTCGGTGGGCTTGCGATCGGTATCGAAAGGAGTGAAGGGCGTGATGCCCGCCTGCTTCATCGCCGCATTGCGCCGGGCCAGCGCGGACTTGAGCGAACGCTCAATCAACGGACGCATCTCGGCAGCGATCCTGGCAATCTTCTTTGCCTCCTGCTGCAACTTGGCATCATGGGCTTCGCGACCGGCGCGTTCCAGGCAGCGGGCGTGCTCCACGAGACCCCGCCACGTCCACGCCGCATTCTGGTAATAATAAGGATGCGAGTTCGGATAATCGTCGTGAGGGTCGCCATTGTCGGCTTCCGGCGAGCCCCAAATCAATCCGTGGCGCGGGTCATCCGGTGGGTACGTCTCCTTGCTGTACTCGTATCGCTTGAGAACAAAACCGATCATCCGCCTCAGCACGGGCAAGCGCTTCTGGAGCGCCTCGATGTCACCCGTATAGTCGTAAGCCCGCGCGGAGTTCTCTAGGAACACACCGGCGTTCAGCGGCGCTTCCACCTGGTCCTGCGTGTTGTAAAGGAAGTTGCCATCCGGCAGGATGTAGTGTTCGAGGTAATGCTGGAAATAGGGCTCGACCTCGTCCGTCAGGTTCCAGAGCTGGTGGACCCAGACAAATTCGTAGTGAGCCACCGGAAACAGCGCGTGGCTGCGTTCCGGAATCTTGGTGTAGGCCCCTTCGCCAATCTGGTAGGTGGGATCGAGCCCCCGATAACTGGCCCGCGAAAGGGCGATCCCCGCCCTGGCGCCGTCCAGCAGCCAGCGATCCGGAATTTCCACTTTCATCCTGTCTTCAAAAAAGTGGTGCCACTCGTTCCACACGCCGACCAGAGCTGCAAAAAAACTTTCGCGCGACCCGTTCCAGAAGAGCTCGGCGAATTCCGGTTCCTCTGGCTGCATCACGCGAACGCGCCCGACGGGCTTTGCCTCTTTCCCCTGCGGCAGAACGGCCATCACTTCATAACCCACCTTGAAAGTGGGATTCCAGACGCCGATATCCGCGGCCGGAAGGTAGCCTCCCATAGCAGTTCGCTTGCTGTAGCCTTGAACATAATTGTAGAGATAGGGCAGGCGGTCGAGAGGCTCAAACAGCCGGCCGGTCATGTCGGGCGCCCAGAGTGACTGCGGGTCCGTGCCAAACTCGCGCGACTTGCCATCGGGCTCCAGCCAAATCGCGCCCTGGGGGCCCGTATCACCGTTCGCCACCAGCGTCCATCCGATAAATTCCGGTCCCAGCGCTGCCACGTTTTCGTAGCACGGGTCTTCATTCGACTCCAGAATGTAATTGCCATAAACATCCGGGCCGGGAACGTATTGCCTGGGGCGCTTGAACTCGCCCAGCGTGTCCGGCGGGTTGACGGGCCGCGGACGGATCTTCGAGAGCTCGCCGACGCGTTTTGGGATGTGAGCGATTTCACCCTGTTCCGTCAGATAAGAAATCGCACCCTGATGGGTGACGTGCTTTTCAAACACCGCGGTCGGAACACCGTTCAGCCACGGCAGGACGGCCACCAGTTGCCATCCGTTCACCTCCTGGCTGACTTTCAGCGTCCGGGTCTGGCCTCCGTGCTGCACCCTGACAGTCGCGCCCTCAATGGCCAGAACCTTCGGGACGTTTTGCAGGGCTTTCTTTTCCCCCGGCAGGAACAGCGTGTACTCATTCGCAATGCGGCCGGGCCGGTATTTTCCTTCCGGCACCGGCTGGCCAGCATGCGTGGCGGAAGCGTTGGTCCCACGGCGGGCAGCAAGACTCTCAGCACCCATCATGGGCGTCAGAGCAGTCAAATATTTCAGGAACAATCGTCTTTTCACGGCCACACTCCCTTTAGCGGTGTGTTTACGGATAGCTCCCGGCCATATTTTCACCAGAAATCTTGGGCAGGCCAGAAAGATGCTGGAACAAATCGTCAAAGGCATACCGGCGGCGGGAAGGGCATCCGCTAGCTGACCCGGATCAGCCGGGTCTCCCCCGGCTCCAGCGAGACAAGGTCCTCGCACGCCATCTCGCTGCCCCGCCGCAAGTCCGTTAGAGATTGTGCCTTCACCGGCAACGCCAGTTTCACCGTCTCTTTTTTACCCCCATGATTAACGAGGTAAACCAGCCAATCACCATCCCGCCGCACACTTCGCCCCTCGACCTGCCAGATCCGCTGCCCTTCTGAGTTTGTAAAGCGGACGGGGCGCGAGATTTCAGCGTGCTCGAACAGGCGGTCAAGCAGCCGGGCGTAGCTGGACGGTTCGAGAGGCATGGCCAGGCAATATACTTTCCCCCTCCCCCGCGTGTGCCTGACCATCGCGGGGTGTCCGTCTGAGAATCGAGCAATGACTGCATTCCCGCCGCCGGTTTTCAGGGTCTGGACAATCCCCCGGCCGCTGAGTTTGAACGGAGCCTTTCCCAACTCTTCACTGGGAAGCGTGGTGATTTCTCTGCTGACGGCTCCTGACGATGCCACCGACTGCCGCATTGTCTGGTCGTACTGCTGCTCCAGCGCGCCCAGCTCGTAACCGGAAGCAGCCCTGGAGTTCAGGATTCGGACCCCGATCTGGTCGAAGAAATCCAGAGGGCGAAGATACTGGTCGGTCATGAGGGATTCGGGGGTAATGACCAGGTGTCCGCCTTCCTGCACATAATCGAGCAGCGCCTTGGCCACCTCCGGAGGCAGGTGTTTGGCGGCAGGGACGAGAATCACTTTGTACCGGGACGCCATCCCCTTGAGGATTTGCTTTTCAGTGATGAAGGTCGTGTTCGCGTCAAGGCAGAGGCTTCCTTCGTACACACGCCTCAGTTCGGCCAGATAAGGCGTCGAGCGCGCACGCAGCAGTTCAGGAGGGACCTGGATGATCGACGTCTTTGAATACAGGATGGCCACCTCGGGCCGGGCGGAAGCGAAGGCAGCAATCTCCTTGTTCAGCCGGCGGATATCGAGAGCGACGCGCAGCAGTTCCGCCACATCGCGGAGCGGCCACCGCCAACTGTATGGGATGGCAGAGCCGTTGCCACTGGGAAATTGTGCATTAGGCTGGGAAGGCCAGTAATAAAGCTGCATCACGGACTTGCCGTGCAGGAATTGCGGAAGCAGGTCACGCACCTGGCCAGACAATTCCGGGTCCGCAAGGGGCATATTCCGCAAGGCAAACGCCCACTCCAGGTCGGTCCCAAGGGTTGATCCGCCGCCTTCCTGCAATACGATGTCGTTGACCTGGCTGATCAGCAGTTCCTCATCAATGCCGGACGTCCCGTTGCTTCCTGCCAGCATGCTGGAGCTGCCTCCGGAGGTGATGGGCGTTTCAGCTCCGACCTTCCGCATCACACTCTTCACCCACGCCAGATGATGGGTCAAGCGCTCCTGGTTGAAACAGGCCCAGTCAAACCACTGCGCGCGATTGGTGCCCGGCAGAGGGACCGCGTGTTTCACCGGGGGGGCAACGATCTGGTCGAAGCTCTTGAATTTCGTCTTCCAATGCTTGTTCATAACCTCGACGGAATCCTGGTATTTCTGCCGCAGCCACTCACGAAACATCTGCTGGCTGCGTTCGCAGTAGCAGATGTATTGCAGCTCGTAACCCATAATGTTATAAAGCAGTTCGGGATTCTTCTTCCAGCCGGGCGCTTCGTCTTGGATGTATTGTTCAATGGCCCGCCGGATGTGCAGGCTCTCCAGGCAAATGACCACATCTCCTCTGCCGCCTCCCATGGACCAGCGGTCGCGAATCAGATGCCCGCACCAGCCGTCCCATCCCACCCGGTGAGTGTCGGGATATTTTTGAAAGGCTGCATAAACCGGAGACCGATCAATCGTCCAGCGCGATCCTCCACCGGCGGTGTAACTCTCAATGTGCTGGAAAGGCGTGGCAAAAAAACGGGTCAGCTTCTTGCTCGGCGAGTGAAGGGACAGGATGAGCAACGGTTCGCCCTCTTCGTTGACGAAGAAGCCGTCTTTCATCTTGAGTCCCCTCAGGTGGGGATAAAGCGGAACGGATCTCTTGCCCACCTGGGTATCGTCCGTGTCGGGCAGGCGCCGTGCGCCCGAGATCAGATCGTCCAGGTCCAGGCGGCCGGCACGGCAGGAATCTGCCACGTAATCAAACATCTCACTCTTTGCGCCGTCGTTGTTGAACCAGGACACATGGGTGCGGACGTCGAGTCCCAGCTCTGCCGTCACCAGCGGGATTTCGTGATAAATCGTCTCCAGCCCCATCATTTGCGCGGCTGCAATCGTTTCTTTCAGCCTCTTAAGTTCCTTCCGTGCTTCTTCCCGCTTGCGCTTGACAGTGGCGGATTCCGGGATAGCATCGCGCGGCCCCACCTGGCCCAGGGCAATAAAGCCGTTGCCGAGCACCACCGTACCATCTTCGGGCCGGCGGACCGAAGCCGTCGCCTCGTCTTCCGGGCCTTTCACAAGCCGCAGGTTGTCCACATAAACCACAACCGGCCGGCGCATGCCTCCGGCGGTGAGGGTAAACTTTCGCACCTTGTCGAGCGCCAGCTTGCGTGTGCTCGCGGAAACCTCCAGGCCCTTCAACTCAACCTCAAGGTGGTTCATTCCCGGAATCAGAAAGAGGTCACGGCCCACACGGAAAGCTTCATCCAGGTAATCCGCCGTGGCGTCGTCGGCCAGTTCATCGTAAATGCCCATCCCCAGCATCAGGTCCCCGGGCTCCGGATTGAAGATGTCCAGGAGCAGGCGGTCATACGCCTGCCAGTCATTGGGAAGTTTTTCAGTCGAGAGCTGCTTGGGGAAAAGCGTTACTTTCAGCGACTGTAGCCCATGGCTCGCATGCTCCCGCGAGAGGGCCACCTGGCCGTCCCACCGCTTGAGAGACCCCGCCGTTTCGAAATCGTCCAGGACGGCCGTCCTGCCTGGCGCATTCTGCGCGGCGAATGACAACACAGCCTCATCAGATGTGATCAGTATGGGCGAGCAGGCGGCAGCGGTGGCCCACCCGGCCTTGCCCATAAATTTCCGGCGCGTCAGGTGTTTCATCGGCAGGCAGCTCTCCCTTGTTATATTTGGACCGGCATCAGGGCGTTTGCTCAGCGTTCGATTATGCTTCCATCGCCATGAATTTAACAATGCGCCTTCCTGGAATTTTCAGATGGCACGGCCTTGCATGGTCGTGTGCAAGGGCCGACGGTCGCGGTGGTGGCGATCCGCGGTTGCGGTCAGTCAGGCGGGGAATCTCCGCAGCCGTCAGGTAGGCCGAACCGGGGTTCCCAACGGACAAACGGAAGGGCCAACCGGCTTTAATGGTCCGGGTGTTTTTAGACCTGGTGCGTGAGCATGGCGCGCAAATGCTGGTAGCTGACCGTGGCAGCGGCCATGGAGTCGCCCCAGGCGGCAGCCGAATCCTGCTCGACGGCAAAGTGCTTCATTCCCGCGAGGCCGGCGTGTTTGAAAATGTTTGCGTAGTCGATGTCGCCTTCTCCCACGGGAACCAGCCGGGCGGCGCGCAACCGGGCGAATTCATCGCTCGCGGGCGGCAGGCACTTCAGGCAGGCAACGTCCTTGACATGCCACAGAACAAACCGGCCCGGATGTTTGTGGAACCACTCGATGGGATTCTGCCCGGCCACTGTGGCCCATCCGATGTCCATCTGCATCACCACGACCTCGGGATCGGTGTCGGCCAGCAAAATATCATAGGGCATGAGTTTGCTACCCTGGCAGGGCTGGAACTCCATGGTGTGGTTGTGGCGCAGGATTTTGATGCCGAACTTCCTGGCGAGTTTTCCATAGCGGTTGTAGAGCGCCGCTTCGCGCTTCACATCATCCACCGTTCGCCCGAGCTCCACGTGTTCCCTCATCCGGGCGCGCTGGGCCGACGCGGGAGACCGGCGGACGAGCCGGCGGGGAGGCCGGGGTTCGCTGAGGCTGGTGTATTCGATGCCCATGATCTGGAAACCTTCGAGTCGTTTCTCAACGGCTGCCTCATTCCCCGCGCTGATGCCCGAGTGGGTGCTGGGCATGCGAAGGCCCAGGCGGTCCAGCAGGGCGCGAAAGTCCCTGGGCGACATGTGGTTGTAACCTTCGGCCGGCTCGACTTCCTTGTAGCCGATTTGCGCTACCTTCTCCAGGGTCCCCGGATAGTCTTTCACAATCACGTCGCGGACCGTGTAAAGCTCCAGACCCATCTGCGCCGTCCAATCCGGAACTGCCGGGGCCGGCTGCGCCGCCAGGGACCTGTTGCCTACACGGCTGGCCAGCATCAGACCGCCCACTCCGGCCGTGAGGTTTTTCAGAAATTCCCTGCGGCTTGCGCTTTCCGTTCGATTGGAGTCATCGGCCATGATTGCCTCCTGCGTCACTTTAATGAGACTTATAAAATTGGATCAGACTTTGGTCGTGGCATCCTCTCTGCTGGTCAAAACACCCCTCACCCGGCCGCCTGCGCGTCCACCCTCTCCCCACGGGCGAGGGTCTGGAAACGATAGGGGAGTGCTTCGTTCGGCACGGGTGTAACCATGCGCTTTCCCGGATCGCCCCCGTCCATCGGGGAGCCCCATCATTGCAGATAGAACGCGTAAACGGAGCCGCTGGCCGCCACGAGGACGTATTGGTGGCCATCCAGCATATATGTTTCGGGAGCGTTCTGGACCCGGCCGATGTGGGAATGCCAAAGGGGCTTCAGCTTGTTTACATCAAAGGCCACAATATCGTCGTCCACACCGTCAAAGAGCAGGTGGCCCGCCGTGGTGAGCAGGCCGGTCAATCCGCCTCCAAAACCGATGTTCGACCCAGGCACGAGCCACTTTTGAACGACCTTGCCGGTCTGGTAATCGATGGCCGCGATGGAAGTACCCAGCGAACCCACATTATCCTGTTCACTGCCGCCCAGTCCCACCAGCATGCGGGGATTTTTCAGCGACAGGTAGTACATGGAGAAGCCTTCGTAGAGGGTAACGTAGAAAAGATTCGTTTGAGGATCGAAACTGGGCGGAGGCCAGTTGGTGGCGCCTCCGCTGGGGGGTGACACCAGCGAACCGGGAATTGTATTGTCCTTTTCCGGATTGCGAAGCACGTGGCCGGTGGAATCAATGCCCTTCGCCCAATTGGCCGCCGCTGAAAACTTTGAGGTGAGCAGGTGCTCGCCGTTCGTGCGGTCCAGCACGTAGAAGTAGCCGTTGCGGGCCGCCTGGATCACCAGCTTGCGCATCCTGCCGTGGAACATGGCGTCCACCAGCACCGGAGA
>JAJYJL010000102.1 GCA_021789565.1 Acidobacteriota bacterium | reverse complement strand
CTGGGCGGAGTATGTGAACTCACTCGACCACATCACACGCGGGCTGGGCAAGGAATTGATCGTCTGGGGCGATTTTGTTCTGCACAAGCAGCCGGGAGTTCTGCCGCGGCTCAACAAAGACATTATCGTCATGGATTGGCAATACTACCAGACCGACTCCAGGCCGCTCGAACAGGCGGCGCGCAAGGTGATTGATACGGGACTGCGCGTGATCGGCGCCCCGGCCATCATCTCGTGCCGCTGGGGAGTGCGCGCCGGCGCCAACGCCCTGCGCAACATTGAAGCCTTCGCGGATGCTTACAGCCGCATTGACAGCCCACGCGCGCTGGGGGTGATTGTCACCAACTGGATTCCGTCCCGCTACATCCAGCGGTCGCTGTGGGACACCTATGCTTACACAGCGGTTGCCTTGAACGAGGGCAGTGCTGCGGCGCGGGCATCGGGTTTTCGCCGCTTCGTCGAAAAACATTACCAGGCGGATTGGAACGAAAATTGGTCCGACGTATTCACGACGCTTTATGAGATCACGCCGAACCGGTCAAGCTGCTCACCGCGCTGGATGCGGCCTGTACTGCCCGTGCCCTGGAGAAGCGACGACGAACTGAAGGAGGCCGCAAATTCCGGCACGCTGAACGCGCCACCGTTCCGGCGGCTGCTCAGCCAGCTTGTGTTCAGCGAAGCCCAGGTAAGGGACAACCTGGACGATTTCCTTACCTTCAGGCTTTCCGTGGAATACATGGAGCACGTCTTCTGGCGCATTACCGTGCTGGCGGAGGAAGCAGCAAAACCGCAGCGGACGCCTGAGTCTGCGGCGGCCCTTATCCGAACCATCGCGGAACGCGACCAGAGGCTGCTGGCAAGGCTCGATGCCTCCTGGGACAAGGGGCGTGCCAGCGATGCCGCGGCGAAAACGGGAACAGTGTTCGATTTCCGCCCTGGCGACCAGTTGCTGTTTACCTTCCAACAAGCGGCAACTTACTCACAACAGTTGGCGCGCGACCCGGAACGCTTCGCCCGCCTGCTGGTTGCTTCTTAGCAGGATGTTGAAGGAGACGGTAGCGGCTTGTTTCTCTGAGTCCTCGGCGCCTCTGCGGTGAACTCTAGTCGTGCCCTGATGTATTGAGGACCGAACATGCCCAAATATTTGTGTCGTTCCGTATAGAAATGCGGTGGGCGCAAACGCGAGTAGCCTGAAGCGCGGCGCAGACGGCAGGATCCCAACTGGGTCTCGCACTGCGTTGCGGGCCGCAGGGTCCTGGGGTGCCGCGGATTTGCACTAGCCACAGGCGGGCTCTGCAGGTTAAAATTAACGTTCAATTCGACGGAGAGGTGGCCGAGTGGCTTAAGGCGGCGGTTTGCTAAACCGTTGTACGGTCAAAAGCTGTACCCAGGGTTCAAATCCCTGCCTCTCCGCCATACCCCATTGCTTCAATCAGTTGGCAGAACAAGCTCTCTATTGAATCGAGGCAGGATGCCCTGAAGTGGTGCAATTTAGTGTGCTGTTGGTATTCTGTAAGGAATCTTCCGACTCGGAAATTCGATTTTCCAGCTTCGATATTGCAGCGCGAACGTCATCAGCCGCGGTCTTAATGTAGTAGGTTGTCGTGGCGCTCACGTTCGCGTGCCACTGAATCAACCTCTTGCCTAAAACCAACGTCCCGTTAAGTCGGGACGCTTCAGGTGCGGGCGTACTGCGGTTCGCTCGGCGGCTGATACTTCACGGCCAGGTGTGGCGTCTCCACCCGCTGGTTGAGCCGGCGCCTTGAGTCCAGGCAAGCCTCCAACATTCCGGAAGTCAGCAGGGTCCGTTGAACGGGATACGGCGTTTTGCCGGTAGTAAACGTCTGCTCAATCTTAGCCGCCAGGCAGGCCGTGTTGGTCACGTTGGGCGTGGGAGGCAGAAAGAACTGTGTTGAAACCATCCCCGTGCCTGCCACGCGCGCCGAGATGTTGAAGTCCATGATGGCCCCGTTGAGCATCAGCAGAGTGGCCTTGGTCCCATCCGCATATTCAATGCAATAGGCTGCCGGGTCTTTTACCAACTGAGGCAATACGCCCGACGCCACCAGGTCCTGGTTGCGACCGTCCAGCAATGTGAGGCCCAAAGGAGTGTCACTGCGAGACAAAGCAGAACTCAGAAGTTCCCTGGAATAGCGTCCTTCCCTGCCGGCCTGCCAGACGTCGTCGCCCTCCAGCAGTTGGACCGCTTTCACGCCGGTTTCACCGCCCTTGCGCCTCTCGAGCATGCACTGCATGGCTTCGAGCGCGTCGAAGTCCCTGCCATCAAATCTGCCTACGCCCACCATCACAGCTTCTTCCACGTGCGCTCCAAACGGAATGTCAACATCGGGCAGGCGCCATGTCACGGGATAGGATGAACCGGCCATCAGAGGAAAGCGGAGCCGTTCCGCCGTTTCCACCATCTGCTTCGCCTCCGGGAAGCTGAAAGAGAGTTGCTTGTGGTTAAAATAGGGAATCCCGCGCCCTTCTTCCTGGAAGACCTGCACGCACTGCTGGAAAAAGTCATAGCAGGGCAGCAGAGTTTGCCCCCAGTCGTTGGTGGGATAATCGCCCTGCTCCACCACGGTAATCACAGCGTCCACCGCGAGCCGTTCGCCGCCGGCGCGCAGCGCCTCAGGAATGTTGCGACAGAGACGAAAACCGAATTCCTGTGACCGCGCCCTGCTCAGATCAGTATCCGGCCCGATATTCTCCGGTAGCTCTTTGCCCAGGCTTCGCGCTCCAGGCCGCTGCCTGATGCTGTGCGCAATCGGCGGATGCGGTGGGCCCGGTTCGAGCTCCTGCGTTGACGATCCTGGTTGGGCGCCCGACTTTTCCTGTGTGTGCCGGGCCGCGCGCGGCTCCGCACGCCTCCAGCCCCAGTCCAGGGGCCCACCAAACTTAGGCACCAGCGAATCCACATAGACGGAGACAACCTGGACGTTCGGCATGTGCCAGGTTCCCTCGAAGGGGTAGCCGACCAGAAATCGGTCCGCGATGGATTGCATGTCTGATCCCAGGTGGTAGACGCTGCCGATAATGGCAAGGCGCAAGGGCGCCTCTGTCGCCCCCGTGGGAGGCAGGGCAAAGCCCGAACGTAGAAGTGGCCGGCTCACCAGCAGGGCGGATGATAGTGCCGAATAACCAAGAAAACGGCGACGGGTTATCATTAGCTTCTCCAAAATGTAGATTCAGGACTCGGCTGGTAAGTAACCGCCAGTTGCGGGGTCTCCAGGCGCCTCAAGCCCTGGTATATGCTATCGACACCGGCGATGACCAGGCCGGAAGTTAAAAGCGTTCGCGCGATGGGATACTGTGCCTTGCCCGTGAGGAACATCAGCTCGGCATTGTGCACCAATGGGCTGAAGAAACTGGCCAGGGTGGTGCGTCCATCGGGCATGGGCAGGTACATCTGTGTGGAAAAGGGCTGCGATCGACCTTCAATGTCGGCCGCAAAGGTGAAGTCAGTAACCAGGCCGTTCATTAGCAGCATCGTACAGCGCAGGCCATCACGATGCTGGTAGCGGTAGGCGGTTGGATCGGGCACCAATTCCCGCATCTGCTTCACTGAAGGATAGACGTCGGTGAAGATTTGACTTGCGGGCATCAGGGTGGAACTTCGGCTCAGGGCCGCCTTCACCAGCGAATGGGGCCACACACCCTGCTCATAGGCCTTCCAGAAGCTTTCGCCCTGGTAGGCCTGCAACCACTCGACACCGGTTTCACCACCCTTGCGCCGTTCCACCATGCATTGAATGGTTTCGAGAGCATGAAAATCGTAGCTGTCCACGCCACCGTAGCCGACGCAGAGAGCCTCCTTGACGCTGACTCCGTTGGGGAACTCAACCGACGGAATTCTCCAGGTCACCGCCAGGCTGGAACCACCCTGAAGCGGAAAACCCATCTGGCGCGAGGTATCGAACATCTGCTTCGATTGCGCGAAGCTCCAGGAAGAGAGTTGCTTGTCATTGAAATAGGGCACCGAGCGGTTGCTGGACCGGAACACGTCTACAATGCTCTCAAAAAAACGGAAGTGTGGCTGCATGGCCTGGCCTGTTGCGGTCAGCGGATACGTGCCATGCTCCCCGACCACGACCACGCCATCCACGGCCAGCTTGCTGGTGCCCAGCGTTATAGCTTCGGCGATGGATGGGTAGACCTTCAAGCCGGGATGGCGATCGATTAGCTCCTGGGTCAGGTCGCCTTCGCCCCGTTGATCAACGTAAAGCGCCACCAGGTCCATTTTGGGATGATGGAAGGTGCCGTTCCATCCGTAACCGTCAAGGAAGCGGTCCACAATGTGCTGTGGATGCGAATATAAGCGGATCGCGGTGACCACGGCCGCGAGTTTCAGGCGCTTGCCATTAGAACTCTTGTTTTGAGCCATATGAATCCTCTTGCAATGAGATCGGGGTCTGTACTCTACGAGGCGATTGACCAGAAGCGTTCAGAATCTTGCCCCTTTGGAACGCTTTTCAGGCCTCCCGCCGCAAATCTAAAACTCTATTGTTGGCCGTGCTCTGAATCGGAAGATTGCTCCTGGACAGGGTACACGTCCTTCGGATTCGCAAGCGGCCGCGCCCTGGGATGATCCGGGAAGGGCGAATGATATTGGCGCGTCAAGTCGGGCGGATGCGGCACCCCAGGCGGATTGTTCCCCAGGTTACCGGGCACTTGCAGCCAGGGCTGCAATGGAAACGGAGGGCCCAGGCCTTCGTAATTCGTGATATGGCGCGGAAAATCGTCGGCCGAAGAGCTGCAGCGGCGACGGCCCCTGATCATCCTCGCGGTATCGGGGCAATGTCCGAAATACTGCGGCCGCGCATGTTGCCAATCCACCATGCTGAGGCCGGATGGATCATAAAGGATGGCTCCGTCCCGAACGGTCAGAACGTTGGTGAGCTTGGAGTTGCCACACATGCGGGCATCGCCGTCGTCGTGGTAGCAGAAGTTCCCGTGCAGGAGCTGGAGCACGGCAATATCAGCGTCAGAACCGGGCGAGAGGGTGCCCAACTCGGGATGATGGATCTCCTCCGCAGGGTTCACCGTGGTCTGCTGAATGACCTCCTTCAGCGTCTCACCCATAATCAGGAACCGCGACATGATGCTCGTGAGGCTGAGTTCTTGAATGTTGCCCAGATGCAGGTCCGTGGAGATCGAGTCCGGCAGGAAACCTTGCTGAATTGCAGGGGCGGCATTGCGCCACCAAAAGCTTGCTGAACCGTAGCCGACGTCAAAAACAACGCCACGAGCGCGGGCTTGCCACATGATCGGGTTCACTTTGCCGTTCGGAAGAATGATCGGGAACTGCTGGGCGAAGACGTGAGTATGAACGTCACCGGGGCGGAGCCGCTTGGTAATGATATCAGCGTAGGAACGGCCGGGAACCGGGGACGTGTCCACCATGACGGGCCGGTGAGTCAGCTCGCCGCAGGCGATGGCGTCATCAATGCCAGCCCACGGCGTGGGCGGACTGTTCAGGTTGATGCCGGCGCCATAATGGGCGGTTTTGATTCCCACGATCAAGTTCGGAAACTCATTGATGATTTGGGCGCAGCGCTTGGGATCCATGTTGTCGGGGTCCTGCTCCAAGCCGCTGAACATGCCATTTTCAACGATATTCAGCCACGAAAGAACGCGCACCTGCGAGTGATCTGTTACTTTCATCATCTCCTGGATAAAGTCATTGGCGCCGGAGGTCCCGGCATCCACCATGGTGGTCACACCGGAGTCGAGTGGAATGTCTGTCATGATGCCTTCCGGCACCTCGCGGTGGCGGGCGTTCGGAGTGAACCAGTCCAGTGGCGTACCGCCGTTGGAAACATGGACGTGAATGTCAATCAGGCCTGGGGTGACGTAATAGCCGGTAACGTCCACAACTTTTTTGGCTTCACTGTCAGGAATGTCCTTCTTGATGGCTGCTATTCTGTGGTTGGCAATGGCCACGTCCATGATTTCGTCAATGTGGTTGGCGGGGTCAATGACGTGGCCACCCTTCAGAAGGAGATCATATTGGGGAGCTGCGGCCAGCGCCGCGATACTCCAACAGAAAATTGCAAAGCCAGAAATGAGTGCGCAACACACGAACTTCTTGTATGAGATCATTCCATTCCCCCCGAATTAACTGAATCGCGATCTTCATAAAGCCGCCTTTGCACAGTTTGTTGGGTAGCCTCGACCATAGCCAGGGGCGGACTCTACCACGGCAGTGCCAACCGTGTCAAACGGTCAAAAGGCAACAGTTCTCGGAATGCAATAGCTGCCCTTCATCGCTGATTCAACTTCCTGCCGGCTCCTCAACTCAAGACGAACGAGATCGCTGCATTCTTGGCCGCATAGGATGCCAGCGCTAAAAGAAAGAAGAGGCCGGCCGTTGCGTGACCGGCAGCTCTGGTGTATCTTCTCGCTCAGGCCCGAGAAATTTATAGGAGCTCTAGTTCAGCGCGATTGGGTCAATCCGCCAAAGAGGACAGAAGGCCGCGCATTCGCCGCTGCCGGGCCGCAAAATGCACCATATCCAAAGTCTGATTGGCAACCGAGCTGATCAATAGACATTCTTTAAGGGAGATAAGAAATGAACCGAAGAGAACTCATCCTGGCCGGCATGGCAATCGGTTTGAAACCCGCTATCACTCCTGGCCAGACAAAGCGCCCCGACGACAGCGCTGAGCCTGCTCTGCAGTTTGCTCCAGGCACGCCGCCCACCATCCTTTTAAATGATTATGTGCCGCATTCCATCTATAAAATCCCCATAACGATTATTAACAAGGCAAAATTCCCCATCTATGACGCCCACTGCCATGGGCGCGGAGAAATCAGCGTCCGCGAGATGGTAAAAATCATGGACGATGTGGGCATGGAACAGACGGTGGTTTTCACCGGCGCCACCACTGTGGACCGCTTTAAGGAAATCAGCCGCCAATATGCCGCATATCCCGGCCGCTTCCACATGTGGTGCCTTTTTAACATGAATGACTATGGCAAGCCCGAATTTGAAAAGACGGCTCTCAAGTCATTGGAGGAGTGCCATCGCGCAGGCGCCGTCGGCGTGGGCGAAATTCATGACAAGGGGCGCGGTTTCGTCTGGCAATATTCCGAAAGGTACCCCCGGGGCTCCAGAAGCGCGCGGATCGCCCGTATGCCTCTGAACGGAGGGCCCACCTACACGCGGCCTCCCATGCCGCCCAACCCGAATCTTCCTCATGGACCTCACGCGGATGACCCGCGACTCGATGCGCTGTGGAACCGTGCCGGCCAGCTTGGCATGCCCATCAGCATCCACGTTTCCGATCCCATCTGGTCCTACCAGCCCATGGACAACCACAATGACGGCCTGATGAATGGCTGGAGCTGGCGCATCAATCTCGAACCGGGAATGTACGATCACAACCAGCTTATCGACAGCCTGGACAAAACGGCGGGGCGGCATCCCCAAACCACATTCGTTGCCTGCCACCTTTCCAATCTTGACTATGACCTCGCCCGGCTTGGCCAGATGCTCGACCGCCATCCCAATCTCTATGCCGACATCGCGGCGCGCTTTGCGGAGACTGCCACCATTCCCCGGTTCACCCGCCAGTTCCTGATGAAGTATCCCGACCGCATCGTCTACGGAACCGACGTGACCTACAGCAAGCCGTTTTTCAGCACCACATTTCGCATCCTGGAAAGCGAGGACGAACACTTCTACGACCGCGGGCTGGTTGATACCGCCAATTTCAACTTCAATTATCACTGGACGCTGAACGCCTTCGGCCTGCCGGATGATGTGCTCAAGAAGGTCTATCACGACAACGCTGTGAACATTTTTAAAAAGGCGCAGGAGAACGCAGCATGAAGAAGTGCGGGCAATCTGGTGCCCCTGTCAGTAAACGTCCTTGCAAATGGGCCCGGAGCAATAGGAATGAACCTGGCCTGAATGATGAGGTGGCACGCTTGAAAAGGCGGCAAGGCTCAGAGCGGATACTGCCCGCACTCGCGGACAGCCTCGTACATGGCCAGAACGTTCCCGGCCGGGACGCGCGCCTGCACGTTGTGCGTGGTGTTAAAAACGTACCCGCCGGACCGCCCAAAAATCTTCAGCCGCGAACAAACTTCCTGACGGACCTCTTCCGGCGTGCCGAAAGGAAGCGTTCGCTGCGTGTCAACGCCGCCGCCCCAGAAGGTTACGCGGCCGCCAAACTCTTTCTTCAGTTCCTCCGGCCCCATGCCTGCCGCCGAACACTGGACCGGGTTGATGATGTCGAATCCCGCATCGACAAAGTCAGGCAGCAGCGCCCGAACCGACCCGCAGGAATGGATAAAGCATTTCCACCGGGTGTTTTTGTGGATCCAGTTGTTAACCTCCCGGTGGAAGGGCTTGAAGAGGTCCTGATAGGATTTCGGCGAGATGAAGGGCCCGTTCTGCTGGCCGAAGTCGGTGCCTGAAACGAATACCGCCGTCACGCGGTTGCCGACGGCCGCAAAGATTTTTTCCAGGTTGCTGATGCCGATCTCGCACTGCCGTTCGAAGATCTTGTAGACATGGTCGCGGCGCGTCACGGTGCTGATGTACCACTCCTCGATGTCGCGAATGCCTTTCGGATGCTTCAGCCAGGGGGCGGGCACCAGTGCAATGTCTCCGAAAGCTGTGCCGCCAAAGTTGGCGAGGATGGCCTTGTCCGTTTTTGTGTATAGCCGCTCTGCTTCGCGGCGAAAGTGCTCCAGGTCCCGGCCGGCAATGGGGCCGAATTCTTCCAGATTGTCTTCAACGCTAAGGGTGTTTTCGTCGATGGGCGGCTGGCGGACGATGGAATCAAAGTAGAATCCGCCTTTCGGCATGCGTCCACTGGGAGGGACGGACTTGTCACCTTCCGGGTACATCAGGATGTCGCCGTTTTCGTCGGGCTCGGTGTTAAAACCTTCGGGGACCAGCACGGGCGTGCCTTCAAAGGTGGTCCAGGGTTTCCAGCCTTCGTTCCTGAAGCCAAACATGGTGGCCGGTTTTCCCAGCCCCACCACGTCGACACCCAGCGCTTCCATCAGGTCCGGTTTGATTTCCCCGAGCATCTGGTAGGGCTCGGTGACTTTCACAGGCGTGTCCGGCGGGTCGAGATGGAGCGTCTGGCGAAGCTGGTAGACCGTATCCACCTGCATGCCGGTCACCGCGCTCGCGCCCAGGTCCAGCGGAACGTGGTCCGGTTCCCTATGCTCGATCGCCATCTCAACCCGCTCGCGTGATGTCATGACTGATGTCCTCCTATAAAACCGGTCCGCGCACGAGGCAGGGATTGTGCACTTTCAAACGTGCGTTCACGCCGCAACCAGGCTTCGCGCCAGGTCCACGGCGGCGGGAGCGTCCTTGCCATAGCCGTCGGCCCCGATGGATTGCGCCCAGCTCTCCGTCACCGGCGCCCCGCCCACCATTACCTTCACCTGCCCGCGCAAGCCCGCTGCGGCCAGCGCTTCGATCACCGCCTTCATGTTCACCATCGTGGTGGTCAGCAAGGCCGACATGGCCACCAGATTTGCGCCGTGCTCTCGAACGGCGTCCACAATCTTCTCCGGCGAAACATCGGCGCCCAGGTCAACGATGCGGAAGCCGGCGCTCTCCAGCATCATGGATACGATGTTCTTGCCGATGTCGTGCAGGTCGCCCTTGATGGTGCAGCAGATCACCGTCCCGACAGAACTGGCAGCGGCATCGCCCACCAGCAGCGGGCGCAGAATGTCCGTGGCAGCGCGCGCGGCCCGGGCTGCAATCAATACCTCGGGAATGAAATAAACGCAGTCGCGCATCCGCCGGCCCACCTCGTCCATCGCCGGAACGATGGCATTGGGGAAAATTTCCGCCGGCTTGACCCCATCTCTCAATGCCTTCTCGGTCAGTTCTTTCACCACCGGCGCTTTCCCATCAATAATGGCCTGCTGCATTTCTTCAAATAAAGTCATCGTCTTCTCCTTCTAACCCTGAACGGGGGATGGTTCGGGAAAAGCAAGCCCGTCAACAAACACTTCCTGGAACTTTCCGTCGGCCTTCAGCGCCACGTGCTCGATTTTCCGGCGCAGACTCGTGTATGAGCCGTCTTCGCCGTCGCCGGAGAAAAGCGCAAGCTTGGCTCCCAGCAACGCCGTGTTACCGGCGGGCGAGACCTGATCGATGGGCAAGTCAATCAGGCCGATGCGCCGCGCGCTCGAACGGGAAATATAATTGCCAAAAGCTCCGGCCAGGTAAAGCTTTTTCAGGTCGCCGACGCCTGCGCCGAGACGCTCGAGCAGAATCCTGAAGCCGGCCGCGATGGCGCCCTTGGCAAGCTGCAATTCGCGAATGTCGCTTTGCGTCAGCACCACGGGCGGAGCGAGCGTCCATTCCGTGCGGCCGTTCGAGAAGCGTCCGGAGGGCTGGATAACCTCCAGGTCGAGCCCGGCGGCCACCGCGTCCACCAGGCCGCTTCCGCACAGTCCCTGTGGAGAAGCGTTTCCCAGCACATGGCAGACCGGACGCTGGCTTTTCACCGCTACCTGGCTGATGGCTCCTGTCGCGGCGCGCATACCCATGCTGATTCGCGCTCCCTCAAAGGCCGGCCCGGCGGCCGTGGAAGCGCAGAGGAGTCCGGCGGAGTTGCCGACAACAATTTCTCCGTTGGTGCCAAGATCCACCAGTCCGGCCAAATCTTCGCTTTCACCCAGGCGGGTGGCCAGCACCCCTGCCAGCACGTCACTGCCTACAAATCCGCCCAGGCAGGGCAGAAACCGGATGGCTGTTGCGGGATCCAAGTCCCATTCCAGATCGCCCGCGCGGAACTGCTGAAGCCCGGTGTGTGGCGATTCAAACGGGTAGTGTGAAAGCGGCCCAACATCAAGCCCGCAGAACAGATGGTGCATCACCGTGTTACCCACCAGCACCACATCGCGAATGTCGCCGCGCCGGGCCTTCGACGAGAAGACCATCTGTTCGACCAGGCTCGAAATCTGGCGCCGGATCAAGCCTGTGAGGGCAGCCCGATGATCACCGGCAAGGGCATACTCGACGCGGCTCATCACGTCGGCGCCGTAACGCGCCTGGGCGTTCAGCGCCGTCCGTACCGCCAAAACGCGGCCCGTGGTGAGGTCGAGCAACTGCGCCACCAGGGTGGTTGTTCCCAGATCGACGGCCACGCCAAGGCCGGGACGCGGCTCAAAAACAAACGGCGAATCGTCGGCCAGGATGGCGGCGTCCCACTGGCGAAGCTCAACCACCAGATCGCCAACAAGCGAGCATTGGCAGGCCAGGCGCCAGCCGCTTTTCAACTCTTCCGCAGAAAGCCGCTCGCGCTGCGCGTCATTCACTTCCACCTTGCCTTCATGCACGCGGACCCGGCACCCGCGGCAGCGCCCCTGCCCTCCGCAGGGGAATTCCACACCCTGCTCAAACAGCAAGTCTCGTAGCGGAGTGCCCTCCGGCGCCGTCAACTCAACCTGAGTCGGTCGAAGGACAATGCGGTGATGTTTCCCTTGCTCCAAGGCTTTTTGCCTCTCCTCAAGTCGCGAACTCATTCCTCATCACGCCGTGTGCTCGCGTGCGTAGCGGACCAGGGCGCGTAAGTTGGCGGCGGGCGTGTCGCGCGGCACCTCGCATCCCGCACCCGCAATAAAGCGCGGCCCGGCCTGGCGGTGGCACTCGGCCATGGCGGCGTAAACCAATTCCGGCGTCCCGTCGCGAAGGTCGCGCACGGGATCGATGTTTCCCAGCAGAACCTGATCAGGCCCCATGGCAGCGCGAGCTTCGCTGAGCGGCGCGGCGGAGTCCAGGTCCACGATGTCGCAACCCAGGCTTCCCATCCCTTTCAGAATGAAGCGGGTGTTCCCGCAAATATGGAGCCTCGCCCGCGCGCCCAGCGCGTGCAGGCCGTCCACCATCTTCTTCTCAAAGGGCCAGACGAACTCCTCGTATAATTTCGGCCCCACCAGCGATGCCGCCGGGTCGCCGATGCCGATGATGTCCGCACCCGCCTCGATTTGCGCGCGTGCAAAGCGCAGGCCCACTTCCAGGGTGTAGCCGAAGAGCTCCCGAACAAACGCCGGGTCGTCATAAAAGTCGAGCATCAGGGTGTTGATGCCGCGCAAGTCTGACGAAGCCCCGCAGGGACCTTCCACCCAGCCTTCCACCACCTTTTCTCCGCCCGCGCGCTCCTTCAGCAATTCAATGCCTTTGAGGCGGTCGCGCATTCGCGGTAGA
>JAJYJL010000101.1 GCA_021789565.1 Acidobacteriota bacterium | reverse complement strand
ATCCCTTCGAGTTCCAGCCCGGACGTCAGACCCGCATCGCCCACCACAGCCACTACGTGGAATTTCTCACCCTTCAGGTCGCGCGCCACGGCCATTCCCAGCGCTCCGGAAATGGCTGTACCCGCGTGGGCCACATTAAAGGTGTCGTAAGGACTTTCGTCCCGCACCGGGAAACCGGAAATGCCTCCGTACTGCCGGATGGTCGCCAGGCGGTCGCGCCGGCCAGTCAGGACCTTGTGGCCATAGGCCTGGTGCCCCACGTCCCAAACAATCTTGTCATTGGGTGTGTCAAACAGGTAGTGCAGCGCCAGCGTCAGTTCGACGGTCCCAAGGCTTGAAGCCAGGTGGCCGCCCACTTTGGACACGACGGAGATGAGATAATCGCGAAGTTCTTCCGCCACCTTCGGCAGGTCTTCACGAGGTACTTTCTTGAGGTCCGCGGGAGAATCAATTCGTGAGAGATACCGGTAATCCATCAGGCAGTCCTCTCGATCAGAAAATAGGCTAATTCTTGCAGTTTGCTTGCCGCCTTGCCGTAAGGTTCCAGGCTTTCGCATGCATCCTGGATCAACTGCCTGGCCTTGCGCCGTGATTCTTCGATACCGTAAAGTGCCGGGTAGGTTGCTTTGCACTGTTCGTCGTCTTTGCCGGCGGTCTTGCCCAGCGTGTCGCTTGATCCCAGCACGTCGAGCAAATCGTCCGCAATCTGGAAAGCCAGCCCGATCTTCCAGCCATAGGTTGTGATTCGCTCGAGGTCGGTTTGAGTGGCGCCGGCAAAGATGGCGCCGCATCGCACCGCCGCGCAAAGAAAGGCTCCCGTCTTGGCGGAGTGGATCAATTCCAGCGTGCCGGCATCAACAGCCTGGTTCGTGGTTTCCAGGTCCAGCACTTGTCCGGCAACCATGCCTTCCCTTGTTCCCGTAGCGTGCGCCAATTCATTAATGATGCGTAGCTGGCATTCCGCGGAAGTCAATCCCGGCTCAGCCAGCGCTTCGTAAGTCAGCGTCAGCAGGGCGTCACCCGTCAGGATTGCCGTAGATTCTCCGAAGGCCCGATGGCAGGTGGGCTTGCCGCGCCGCAAGTCATCGTTATCCAGCGCCGGAAGGTCATCGTGGATCAGCGAGTAGGTGTGCACCAGTTCCAGGGTGGAAGCAATCCGCAGCAGGGAAGGCCCATCAGAGCCCAGCAGGCGTCCTGCTTCGACGCAAAGGATGGGCCGCAGCCGCTTGCCCCCTGCAAACACCGAGTAGCGCATCGCCTTGTGGATGGATTGCGGAAAAGTATCCTCGGGAGGGAGCAACCGGTCGAGTTCCTGATCGATCAGGGTACGCTGCTCATCCAGATATTGTGAAACCGTGGTGGAAGTGCTCAAATCGACTCCGTTTCGTTCTCTTCTTGTTCAAAGGGTTCAGCCACAATCTTCCCGCCGGCTCTTTTCATCAGCACCTGGATGCGGCCTTCAGCTTCCTGAAGCTGCTTCTGGCAGACTTCCGAAAGTTTCATGCCCTCCTCATAAATCTGCATAGCTTTTTCGAGCGGCAGATCTGCGTCCTCCAGTTGGTGCACGATGGAGTCGAGCCTTTCGAGGTTCTTTTCAAAAGATTCTGGCTTCGCAGGTTTGGACGATTGGGCCATTTCTTTTTGTCACCGCCTCCGGAATGAATCCTTACACTGCATTGGTTTTTCGCTGCGCTTCCGGTTGCCTGCTTCCTCCCTCTAGTTCCGGCTTTCGGGTGCCCAGGGCTTCGATCACCTCGACCGCCATTGCATACCTGGAAAACGGCGCCACCACCTGAACTCCCTGCACCATGTCCCGGACTTCCAGCAGCATTTCCCGGGCGATCTCCAATCCTTCGGCCCGTGCTTTTTCACCGGTATCCACCTTGCGCATTCGCTTCAGAATTTCCGGCGAGACCGACATGCCGGGAACTTCATTATTCAAAAATTCCGCGTTGCGGTAGCTCGTCAATGGATGAATTCCCGCCAGAAGCGGAATCTGCGGCGCGTCCAGCGCCCGGACCCGGCGAAGGAAAGCGGCGAGCCGATCCACGTCAAACACCGGCCGGATGACTCCAAAGTCGGCTCCGGCTTTTATTTTATATTCAAAACGTCGAAGTTCTTCATCCGGATCGAGGGCATTGGGATTGAGCCCCACGCCAATCAGGAAACTGGTTTGCGTTCCCAGCGGGTTGCCGCTCATATCGAGGCCGCGGTTCAGGTTGCTCAGCACGTTCACCAGGCCGATGGCGTCCACATCAAAAACGGCTGTTACTGACGGCAGGGTCGCTATCTGGGGAGGATCGCCCGTCACGGCCCAGAGGTTCCTGATGCCCAGCGCATGAGCGCCAAGAATGTCGGATTGAAGGCTCAGCACGTTGCGGCCGCGGCAACTGAAGTGCAGCAGGGTTTCGATCCCCGCCTGCTGCTGGATCACCACGGCAAGCGTCTGCGCGCTCATCCTTGCCGTTGCTCCAGAGCCGTCAGGGATGTTGACGGCGTCGATGCCATGCCGTTTCAGATACTGTGCGCCTTCCACCTCGCGCGCCGGGTCGCATCCCTTGGGAGGAACGATTTCCACGACCACGGGGAATCCGCCCTGGAGCAGTTTCCCGGCAAGTTGCGAACGGAGTTCGATGGGCAAGGGCTCAAGGGCCTGAGGGGGCCGAAGGGCCCATTCAACCGTTGCCCGCGCCGCCTGCGGCCCCAGCGATTTCACCGCCGCCTTGATGGCCTTGATGTGTTCCGGGGTGGTGCCGCAGCACCCGCCCACAATCCTGGCGCCGGCCTGGATAAAGCGGCTGGCGCGTTCTGCCATATATTCCGGCGAGCAAAGATAGTGGGTCCGGCCGTCGATGGAATGGGGCAAGCCGGCGTTGGGTTGGGCGGACAGTTTCCTGGTGGTCACCGCCGCCATTCTTTCCAGAGTTTCCAGAACGGTTGCCGGCCCGATTCCGCAGTTGACGCCGATCACATCCGCTCCCCAGGCGTCAAGCTGGCGTGCAAAGTCTTCCGGACTGGCCCCGGAAATCGTATTTCCGTCTTCCTGCACCGTCATCTGGACCACGACCGGCAGAGATGTGGCTTCCCGCGCGGCGAGCAGGGCCTGGTGGGCTTCCTCCAGGTCCATCATGGTTTCAATCACAATCAAATCCACGCCGCCCTCGGCAAGCGCCTCAACCTGCTCACGAAAAGCGCTGCGGGCTTCCTCAAGCGAGGTGGGGCCGAGGGGCTCAAGGCGCAGGCCCAGCGGTCCGACGGAGCCGCCGACATAGAGATCTTCACCAGCGCTCTCGCGCGCCAGGCGGGCTCCGGCCAGGTTGATTTCACGCACTTTGTCTGCCAGGTCAAACTTGGCCAGGCGGAAGCGATTGGCCCCAAACGTGTTGGTTTCAAGAAGTTCAGCGCCTGCTTTCACATAGCCCATGTGAACTTCTTTTACCAGATGAGGGGAGACGAGGTTCAGCTCGTCGAAGCACCGGTTGAGTGACACACCACTAGCGTACAACATGGTGCCCATGGCCCCGTCGCTCACCAGGGGCCGCTTGTCAAGTCGATGGAGGATTGATTCCCGCATTCTCAGCGTAGTTTAACACGCCTCCGGCGCCGCTGACGAGAGGCACAGGGTCGCCGCCGGGTTGAATAAAAAGTGACCGCAGGAGCGCCATAGGCTATCATCTGATTTAGCCTTTGGCCCATCCGGAGACTCTTTTCACCTCATTTTTCAACCATGGCCCATACGATTTTCCAAACCCTGTCGGATTTCTTTTCGACGTATGGCTACTGGGTGATCTTTTTCGGAGTCATGCTGGAGAATGCGGGAATCCCGATCCCGGGTGAAACGGTCCTGCTTTTTGCAGGGTTTCTTGCTTACCACGGGAAAATCGGCCTTTTCCCCAGCATCCTGGTGGCGATTGCAGGGGCTACTCTTGGCGACTCGATGGGATTCCTGATCGGGCATTTCGGGGGGAGGCCGTTTGTCGACCGGTTCATCCGAAGATTTCCCGTCGTTCAAAAATCCTTTGACCATTCCCAGGCATTGTTCCTCAAATACGGCCAGTGGGCGGTTTTTACGGGCAGGTTCATCACAGGTCTGCGAATGTTTGTCGGAATCCTTGCCGGGCTCTTTCGGATGCGTTATCGGCGGTTTCTGATTTTCAATTTTAGCGGGGCCACGGTCTGGGCGGTTACAATTATCTACGTAGGTTTCCTGTTCGGAAACAGCTGGAAACTGGTTCAGCAGCACATTTTGAGAGTCAATGAGATTGCTTTGGCCGCGGTTATTGTGGCTGTGCTGATTGCTGTGGCCTCATACTATCTCAAGAAGAAGCGGCCTTCCTGAGGTGTCCAGCAGCGGCGTCCGCCGGAGCGCCTTGGGCCCGGCCCGCCTGCTTCCCGCTCAACCACCCCTGCCGGATTTTCAACTGTTCTTCCGTGGCGCCGGGTAATTCCGTGATCGAATACTCGTCGGGCTGTGGCGGGCCAAGCTGGACGTACATGAGATGACGATCTTCGTGCCGTTCCACTTCAAACAGCACTTTTGCGCCCACAGGATAGATGCTCAGCCGGTCGGCCAGACTGTCGGTGGCCAGTGACTGGTCGTCCACGGAAATCAGCACGTCGTCGCGGCTTAAGCCGGCGCGGTCTGCCGCCCCGCCCGGCTGTACCGCAAAAATCCTGACGCCTGTGTCCACGGGTTCAACCAGCACGCCCAGGCTGGGCGGCGCCTGGGGCGAGGTTGCAATGTGGAGCCCCAGCCCTGCCCTGGCGAGGGCCTCTTTGTACGGCAGAGGAGCGGTTCCGTCGATGTATTGCTGGAAGAACGGCGCAAAGTCTGCGCCGGACACCTGGTTGACAGCGTCGAGAATGTCCTTCTCCGTATAGCCCCGGCCGTGCAGGTAGTAGGTGGCTGCCGGGCTTTCATAAAATTTCCGGTACATCAGGCGCATCACGTCATCCAGCGATTTCTCGCCATGCGTCGCGGAGCGGATTTCAAGATCGAGCAGCATCCCCAGCAAGGCGCCCTTGTTGTAATAGGAGATCGTGGTGTTGGCGAAGTTTGTTTCCTGCATTTGCGGCGACCGGTCGTAAAACCAGGCATGGAAGCTGGAACTTTCCGCCGACATCAGCTTGCGGCCTGGAGCTTCCCGCAGCGCCCGCACCTCGCCCGCCATGCGATCCAGAAATTCCTTCTCCCCCCAGATGCCGCTGCGCAACAGGTTGACGTAGGAATAGTAAGTGGTAACGCCTTCCACAAACCACAACGACCGGGTGTAAACCTCGCGGCTGTAATTGAAAGGGCCCAGGCCAACAGGACGCAGCCGCTTAACATTCCAGAGATGGAAGAATTCATGGGCGGCCGTTTCGAGCGCCTGGGAAAGTCCGTTGCCGGATAACCTTCCGTGAACAATGATGTCAGTCGAATTCAGATGTTCCATGCCGTCGCCCATGGGCAGGCCCGGATCAAAATGGAATAGAAATGTGTAGTGGCTGAAGTCCGGCTCAGGCATCATGGCCATCTCGGAGTGGACAATCTTCTTCAGCCCGTCGACCAGCGCGGCTCGATTGCCGGCGCTGCTGTCCTGATCGGCATAGCTGTGAACCGCCACCCGGAAGGTCTTTCCATCCTCTTCAAAGTCATTCGCCCAGACATCGGGTGAGATTTCAAGAGGCGTATCGACAAGAATATCGTAGTTCGGAACCTGGAACGTTGTCTGGGTGAGCGACATCGAGAAACCGCTGACGATTTTCCAGCCCTTAGGCGGTTGAAGGGTCAAAGTAAGCGGGTCCGGTTTGTTCCCCGCCAGATACATAAAGACAGAGGCCCCGTTGATGGCCGCGTGCGACGTATCAAACTGCGAAAAGGAACCGGTCAGGTCATTGGCGAAAACCTTGTAGCTCACCCTGAGCGTACCGCCGCAGTGGGACGTATCTACAGCCCAGGTTTGCTTGTCCGGCTGCGTCCATGGGAGAGTCTGGCCGTTTGCTCCGGCGGCCGTGAATTCCTGAACGTTCTTCGCAAAATCATAAATGGCGTAGCGGCCAGGCGCCCAGGCTGGCATGGCGAATCGGAGGACGGGTTCTGTTACCTGCTTTGCTGTGATCTCCACCTTCAGGAGGTGGGTTGAAGGCCGATCCATTTCAAGACGGTATGAAAGTTCAAGCCGGTTAGGCCCTGCCTGCGGAGTTGTAAGTTGGCTTTCAGCCGCTCTTGCAGCCCACGCGCCGCAAAGGATCAGGCAAGCCAACACGACCGCCCGACCCGCCCGGCAAAGAAGGTCGAATGAAGGTCGCGCCCACTGACCTTTCGGAGTAATCGAAAGAAAATTTTGCTGCATGGAGTCCCTTTCCCTGGGGTTCAGACACCTGGTTATGGAATTTTGAAAGTCTTTCATCCTGCACTGGGCGCGCAGTTTTCGCTGGTTCAATTGAATGTCCATGAGCTTTTTTGGCATCGAGCTAAAGGACAGGGGTTTTATCCCTCAACATCTGTTCGCGGATCAACTTGACGGGTACGACGCCGTAACTCAGAAACTGATCGTGGAACGCTTTCAGATTGAATTTGTCGTCCAGCATTTTTTTATAGTCTTCCCGGAGTTTCATGATTTCCAGCTTCCCAAGCGTGTAGGCAAGGTAGGTGGGATCGAATGCCCCGCGCGTTGCTTCGCGCTCCGCGTTGGCCGGTTCCATATAGGCTTGCTGCTGGAACAGAAGGGTGGCTTGCTCAACCGTCATGCCCTGCGTGTGCATTTTGATCCCGGCGATGTAGCGGCACAGCCGGATGAGGGCGGCCTGAAGCTGCACCAGCAGCAGGCTGGGATTGCCCTCGCCGTAGCCCTGTTCCAGCAGCATTTCTTCGCAGTAATGGGCCCACCCTTCCACATTGGTTCCCATGGCGTTCAGCGAAGGCTCGAGCTTTCGTGCCCTTGTGGGCGCCTGCTTCAGCCACAGGAACTGAACGTAGTGTCCGGGATAGACCTCATGGATGGCGATGATGCGGACCGAATAATGGTTAAAGAATTGCAGCAGTTGCCGGGTGCGCTCTTCGTTCCAGGAGGGGTTGGGCAGCGTGACATAAAAGAACGACTGGCTGGAATGATCTTCAAACGGCCCGGGCGTATCCATCGAGGCAAAGGTGAGCGCGCGCATGAAGGAAGGCGTTTCCTTCACCTCCGGGATGGGCGCCGGAGGAATGGTTACAATCTCGTGGGTCTGCACAAACTGCCGGAGGTTGTTGAGCACCGACTGCGTATCTCCAACCACCTCGCCTGCGGCCGGGGCACTTTGCCTGATGCTCTGGAGCACCTCCAGCGGTGGTTTTGTGGAGTCGATGATATTGGCAGCCTGGGTGAAAAGCGATTGCACCCGGCGCATTTCTTTGTGGCCGATTTCCAACAGGTCTTGAATGGGAAGATCGACCATCTCGTCATACTGGAGTTTCTTCTGGAAATTCTCGCTGCCCAGGGCAAAATCGCCCCCCGATTGGGGGCTGAGCCCCTGCTGCAGATATTCGAGGAACTGCTGGTACGCCGTGACGGCACTCTGGTTGACCTTCGTGAATTCCGTTCTTAGCGCCAGACTCTGCGCGCCGGCAACGGCCCCCGGCAAAACATTCTGGAGGAAATCAATCTCCGCCTGGACCGCTTCAATGGCGACCTTGGTGTAAACAGCAGGAGGATTTACCACGTTCGTTCGGGCGCTGCTCAGGACGTCGGGGATGTGACGTTCGCGGGCAATCAACGACTTCAGCCGGTCATCGAGCGGGGCAAAATCGCGCTCGATCAGGCTGAACAGTGCCGTCCCGGCCTGAGTATTATAGAAACCCGGGTCCTTTGCCCACATGCGGACGTTGGCAAGGTCCAGCAGACGGCCGTTGATGAGGCTTTCAAGCACGGTGGCGTCCAACAAATTGTCGTCTGAGAGTTCGTTGCTGGGGATCCTTGCAAGGCGTCTTAGCGCCATCTGGTTGCGCGCAATTTCGCTCTGAATATCCGTCTGCGAATAGGCGGGAAGTTCCCCATCGTACTTATGAATTCCCGCGCTTGTGGCGCTGGCGGGATCAAAACCGAAAAAGCCGTCGAAGTATTCATCGACGAACTTCTGGAAAGCCTGATCGGATGCGGAAGGCTGCGCGGCCTGTTTTGCAGGGCTGGCCCCCTGCCCGCCTGCGGTTTCTGTCGTTGGCGATTTGGCGGAGCCTGACGTGGCCTGGCCGGCGGCTTTGACAGCCGTGCCTCCGGCGGCAAACGCCGAGGCCATCGCTAAGATTGATTCCCGACGCGTCATTTTCTTCATGGCCTGTACTGCCCCTTATTGCCTGCTCTCGTGCGTTCCCTCTGGGCCTGCGTCTGCCGGTTCAAGCACCAGGCGATGGGCCGTCCCCTTTTGAACGGCCCCATCGCTGAACAGCATTGGAAAGCTCTGGCCATGATACCAAGCTTCGAACTGATCTTTGTAGTAGGGACTGAAGGCCTGGCCGGATTCACCGAGCGCAAGGTTTTCGACAGAGTTATCAAGATCGCCGAGATCGACCACCATGCGCATGGAAGGCCCCACACCGCGCGTGGCTCGTTTGATAGTTGACCCGGTCCCCGATTGCGGAAAAGGACCCACATTCAACAACCATCCCAGCAGCCATGAACCACCGCCCAGGGGATGGCGGAACGTTAACGGTATGGTGCTGCCCCACCTCCAGGCAGCGTGGTCATCCGATCCAACCCGTTGCGGAATTTGCTGGACGGCGTCATCCAGGCTCTTCATCAGCGTCTCGTTCAGGTCACGATCGCCAGGCGGCAGCCAGCGGTCCAGGTTATTGTCGATCACGTTCTGGAGAAAAACAGTGCTCATGGGACAATGGTACCCCGCGAGGTTGTTTCCAAGCCTGGGCGCAAGGATGCAATGAAGAAGAGTAGTCATGGTGAGTTCGCACACCAGAGTGGCGGTGGAGTCGGCTGTGGCCTCGCCGCCCCACGCGCGCAATTTCTCCACGGCATATTGAGTGTCTGGCGTCTGGGGTGGATATTCATTTGCGGCAGCTACCAGGCGGTCGCGCAGCCACTCATCGTCCAGCGGATGGAGATCCATCTGGATCTTCAGCATGTCCGAAACGGTGAATGATTGTCCGCCCTCCAAAAGCTGATAGATGCGCGCAGTGCGGTACGGAGCCCCCCACATTGAAGTAATAAAGTAAGGATAATCGTCGGGTACGACGCGGCCATTGGCTGTTGCGAGAATACCGCTCTTCGGATTCCAGGCGTGAGGGAGGTCCTGGAACGGGACCATGCCCAGCCACTCGTAATCGTCGCTCCACCCGGGAACCGGAACCTCGCCGTCGCCGCGCTTCCGAATGGGGACCCATCCGGTCGCATAGAAGCCGATGTTGCCCTCGGTGTCGGCATAAACAAAATTCTGCATCGGCCCGGCAAAGCCACTCAGGGCGTCCGTGAACTCTTTCCAATTTTGCGCTTCGTCGATTTTCAAAAAGGGGAATTGCAGTGCGTGCGGCAACAGGGCTGTCCAGGCAAGAGCGAGGGGGCGATTGTCCGTGTCGCTAACGGGAAGAATGGGGCCATGCCGTGTGGATTTAACCAGGATGGATTTGTCCACTCTACCGCGGACCTTAATTTTTTCAAGTCTTTCGCCGGCCCTCACCCACTTGCCGTCATAAAAATATTCTCGCGGGTCCACATGGTTGAAGGTTTCCTCATAGAGGTCCTGCACGTCCGGGTCGGTATTGGTAACTCCCCATGCGATGTGGCGGTTGTGCCCGATGATAACCATCGGCAGTCCCGGAAGGCTCACGCCGCTCACGTCGAGGCCGGGTGCTTCCAGGTGGACCATATACCAGACACTCGGAACCCCAAAAGGAAGATGCGGGTCGTTTGCCAGCAAGGGCTTGCCGGAACGGGTATGGGCTCCACTCACCACCCAGTTATTGCTGCCCACGCCCGTGTACGAGCTTGATGACTCCAGCGCACGCAGCATCGGATCCAGGCTGGTGAAATTTTCTTGCGACGGAGCCATTGCCTTGCCGGGACCTTCCAAAAGGCGTGACGGCTTTGTTTTTGGGCCTGACAGTCCCACGCTTCCCGGCGCCGCAGGCGTTGAGAAGTTTGGGGACATTTGGGCCACGGGGTGGTCCAGCGGCGAACGGGCAGGAAACAGGTCAGACTCCAGCGGCTCGCTGCCCAGCCTCGCTCGAACGCGTTCGCGCATCAGCTCATCCGGCCATGAGGTATTCAGCAGCCGTGCCATGTTCAGGGCCACTTCCAGGGAGTCAGATTCCCGCCATGCACCCGGGTGATAGCGCAGCAGCAGAAACTCCATTGGCAGGCGGCTCTGGTGGGTTCGGATAAACTCGTTCACGCCGCGGGCATAGTCGCGCAGCAGCTTCTGGTCTTCAGGGTCGAGTTCGTCCACGCCCCGCTCGGCTGCCTGCTTCAATCCCAGCGTCCGGTTCATAATGTCCGAGTGAAGCGTGCGGGGACCAAACAATTCTGACAGGCGGCCTTGCGCAATCCTGCGGCTCAGGTCCATTTGCCAAAGGCGGTCCTGCGCCGTGACATACCCCTGGGCAAACACGAGATCTTCGAGCGATTCGGCCTTGATGTGCGGAACTCCATGGGAGTCGCGAAGTACCTGGACTTTGCCACGGAGCCCCTCAAGTTGAATGGTTCCATCCAGCCGGGGCAGGCATACGTGGATCCGCCAGTAGACCCATGCGCCCAATGCAGCCGCCAGCGCCAAAACTGCAATCAGGACCGATAGCCCCACCCGGCGCAACGGCCGTTGGGTCCCATGCGGAGCCTGTGAAACTTCTGGTGGAAGCGTCGCCATGGTCAGGAAGGAGCTAAAGCCTTTTGAAGTGAATCGCCCGGCATGCCCGAAGCAAGGATAGTACAGAAAATCCCGCCAGTCTGCAACGGCCCGCTTCCAGGCATGATGGCCAATGAAAAGTCGCACACCTGCGAACCAGGCGATTCCATCGTGGGTTCTCCAGGCGCACGTTCCGCCCGCGAAGCCTGAATTGCCTTGGTGCGGGTTCTCGCCAAATCATTAGATCAATTTAATGCGGGTTCACGGATCATGTTAACGAGGTTTGATCTCATTGAGATACATCGCGGACATAAAGGCAAGATGATTCCCCTTTAAGCCCACAGCAGGCCCTAGAGTCTGGACGCCATGCAGCCGATGGAATGGGTGTATGGCGTCAATAAAGTCACCGCTGAACCAGTGCGCGCCAGGGACCGTCTCGCGAGGTCCCGGTTCGGCATGTCGGCGTTCACTGTTCGTTAATTGCGGGGGGCTCAGCCGCCAGGCGTATAGCACCTCAGACCGGGCCTTTACCCTTCTGGAGGCGCTTATCGTGGTTGCGGTTGCCGGGATTATGACGGCTATGGTAGTTCCGCAGGCATACCAGGCCATCAAGGCTTACCGTCTGCACGCGGACGCATCAGCGCTAGCCAACCAGTTGAACATTGCGCGCATGAGAGCGGCCTCACAGTTTGCACCCTACCGCGAGGTCGTCAACGCTTCTTCGGGAACCTGCTGGCGGGAACAGCTTTGCGGCGACACATCCGTCAGCGCCGATCCCGCCTGCACCTCGGCTTACAATGCCCTGACGACGGCGGGGATCGAGGGCGGAACCCAATATGCCCATGAAGGAGACAGCTTCTCAGGATGCCGTCCGGCTTTCCTCGGCGCCAGCAGTTATCCCGGAACCATTCAGTCAGACCCGAGTCCCTGCCCGGACCCCATTGAGATTTACTTCAATACGCGCGGCGCGCCGGTGGACAGCAACGGCGACCCGCTCGGCAATGGGGGAGCGGTGGTTTACGTCAGCAACCAGTACAACCTGGTGGATGCTGTTACGGTGTCGATTGGGGGCGCGGTCACGGTGTGGAACTGGGACACGGCCGGCAATTCCTGGTTAAAGAGATAGAGGTTCAACTTGAGCAGAGGGTGCGAAAACAAAGCGATGAGAAGTCCGGCCGGCGAAAACGGGGTCACATTGATTGAAACCCTGATTGCTGTCTTGATTGCCGTTGTCGGCGTGTTCAGCGTGGGAGGCCTCATCTTTCAGGGCACCGTCACCAACAGAAACCAGGGCACTGAAGTGACCCGCGCCACTATTTACGCGCAGGACAAAATGGAAAAGCTTCTGTCCCTGAACTTCAGCACCTGCACACTTCGGCGTTTTCAGTGGCG
>JAJYJL010000100.1:8685-12214 GCA_021789565.1 Acidobacteriota bacterium | reverse complement strand
TGGCACAGAGTTTCGGCTGCGTGTGATCTTTTTTATCAAGCGTGACATCTCAATTTCACTCAGGAATTCCGCCTTTGAACACGTCCACGTCAGGAGCAAGATGCTGGACTACAAGCCCGTGCAGTGAATCGCTGTCTGTGCCGCAGAGAACCAGTCGACGGCTCCCGCCGTGTTGACACCATGTCCGCGCAGTCACATACTAAGAATGAGGGGGCGTTCCGGATTCGACGGAGGCTCTCGCGTTCGAAAGGCACGTCGGGGGTCCACACCACCCGTAATCGGAGTGGAACAACACAACTGCCAACACGCAGTTTGCTTACGCTGCCTAAACAAGGCTAGCGCGTCTCTTCCGCTGATGCCCGCGGGGCGGAAAGAGGCGTCATCCAGCGGGCTGGCCTGGAACCTGCCGCCTGAGGGTTCCGGGTGAGACCGGGTAACCGGGCTCAGGCTAGCTGACGGTTCGTTCTTGCTCGTTCCTGAGGGCCGCCGGCGAAAGCATAAAGCGAACGCGATAAGCGTGTAGTCTTTCGAGCGTAAGGCTTTTCGGACGGGGGTTCGACTCCCCCCGCCTCCACCAAGGAAGTCGAGATCTCTTAATCAATGCAGAGGCAAGTGTGCGCCGACCTTCCCTGGCTTCGCTCAGCGGCTCGGTGGCGCTGTCAACCTTCCAAGGCTGTTAATGTTTAAGAAACGAAGCGCGCAGTAATGCGCTCCGGCCATAAGATTATGCTGGGTTCTTCTTCCTGAAGCTAAGCAAAAGGGAAATGCAATTGAACGGGTTCGGGGCTCCTGGGGTGATGAATTGAACCCTCAATGTCTGCCCACTGGAATCTGCTGGCAGCGGTTTTAACGGCCGGTGCAATCTTGCCCCGGTACAGATTGGCAACGATTTCGTGAGACTTGCGGTCGAGGCCGGTGGCGTCCCAGCGGAGGGTACTGTATGCCTGGCGAATCGAGCTTTGCATTCTAGGCCAATCGCGACGCGCGCCGTTTTCCAGCCGAACTGCCGTTTCGCGGAGCCCCTTCACTGCGGAGATTGTGGCGCGCCGGCAGATTGGCACGATGTCCCGAGAATAAGGACCAGTGGCTGCGATGGCACGCCTGCAGACCGGAAGCATCTCCCGAAGGCAACGGTGCGCCACAGCGATGGCCTCGCGCGAAACCGGCTCGGCGCGGCGGAGACACAGCGTTGCGAATGCGGCGGACCGGCGGGCAAGACCGCCTGCGATCCAGTTTGAACGTGAGCGCCAGCCACGGCGAATCGCTCGCTCCGTACCCTGCCAGTGACGGTTGATGCTTCTTCGAACCCGCGGGGCAACCTCGCGGTATCGCCTTCTGGCGACGAAAGCGGCATGGCGGCTGAACGGGACCACATGCCTGCGGTGAAGGGTTGCAAGACCGGCAGAAAGCCACTTGATGAGATTGACAATCGACGACATCATCAGGCTGGTCCAGCTAATGGGGTCAGGTTCTGCCAGAAAGTCTTCCGTTTCAACCGATTCCAGGCTCATGCCGGACGTGGACACCTGATCGGGATCGTACAGCACATCGTACTGTAGTCCCTTACCCTCTTCATGCTCGATAATCAGATTGTAGCCGTGCTCGAAGGCGTAGTTGAGCGCCTGGTCGCGCGTGCGGAAAGAGTCCTGAAACTGGACCCGGGCTCGCCAGCGGAAATGCTCGCTAGGAATTACAGCAATTGCTCTGGATGCCTCCAACATCCCCTCCTCCTCCACGCATCATTGGAACCCGAAATCGTTTTCGGGACAATCGGCCAGAGGTGCTACTACCAAGGGGCCAATGGCAGTAGACACCTGTGAGCCAGTGGATAAAATCTATCGGTTAAACATAATGGAATCATTGCGATACGCCTTGCCTGGCAGGGGAGAAGCGTGGGCCGTAGGAGGGTAGCGTGAAGGGCACGGGCATATGGAACTCGTGCCCTTTCACGGAACGTAAGGATGTGCCGTACGTAAAGTTACGGGAGAGTGTTGTAATACACCGTGCCGCTGATCGCACCGCCCGAGCCAAGTGCCGAAAAGGCCTGGCCGCCGATCAGTATGAAACGGGGAGTTGCCGTTGGTGATTGCAGCGGACTGACGACTGCCGCTGCGTTGTACACGTTGGCGTTGATCTGGTTAACGGAAGAGGTGATACCGTTAAACGAGGCCAATGTGCTGTCTGGGTTAATCTGGCTGCGTTCGAGTTCCAGTGATCCCGGCAAGCCGTTATAGATACCCTCAGCGTCGATCACCTGGCCGAAAGCCATCCATGTGATCTGTTTCTTCCGGTTCTTGATGGTCGATGAGGTAGCCGTCCAGGTACCCAGGGCTCCGTTCACCGCGCTGGCAAAATTCACATTCTGTATGCCCGTGGCGGTGCCTTGCGCGTTGGGGTCTGTGGAACTTGCACTATCGCCGCCTAGCACGTAGAGTTTGCCTGCAAAACCGAAGGCCGTCGCGAAAGAGACCGCCGTCGGATAAGCACTGCTGGACTGGGTCCACGAGCCGAGCGTGCCATCGGCATTCACTGGGGCGGAAAAGACGTCGGTGGAAGGAGTGCCGCCACTCTTCAGTCCCCCGACGACGTAAACGTACCCGTTAAATAACGTTACCGCCGGCCCCACCAGCGATTCCGGCAGCGAAGACTTAAGCTGCGTCCACTTGCCGACGGCGCCGGTAGTGGGATCGAAGCTGGCATTGAAAACGTCAGTCGTTCCTCCGGGTGCGTCGGTGGAATTCACCTGGCCTCCGATGACATAAATGAAAGCCGAGCCGTCGGGAACCAGGGAATTCTCCGGATTGGCTTCCACCATGCCATGGTGCGCAATCGTCTCGGGCAGTATGTTCGGACTCGGCGTCCAGCCGGAGATATTGCCTGTCGGGTCAAGCGGACCGACAAACACGTTTGACGTGTTGCCGGTTCCATCGTACCCGCCCGTGGTCACAACATAAGCGCTGGTGTCACTCACGGGGATAGCCGCCGCGCGCAGGCCGGTCAGGGGCGTGGGAAGAGCGATTGCTTGCGTCCACTGCACGTTGTTCACATCAAATGTGAGGGTCTGGATGAGAGTGAGGTTGACCGTGTTGCTGGTCCCACCGCTTGTCTTGACCGACACTGTGACGGTGCCGGGCAGCGTGAAGTTGGTTGTACCGTTACCCGTGGGTACGTTGACCGCGATGCCGGTATCCGACCAGCCGCCGGCATTTGGTGTAACGGTGGCCGTGATCCCGCTGGACGACTGGGTAAAGATCACCTGTCCCGGCGAGCTCTGGAAACCGCTGCCGTTGATTTCAATGGGCAGGGCAACCGGGCTGGAGGGATCGGTTGAAGAGTTGACATTCTGAATTACGGGAACCGGTGGCGGGGCAACGTTGCTTCCACTTGATCCTCCGCAGGAAATAAAGAATAACGCTGACGCGGCAAAAAGGAAGGCAAACCCTCCCACCACGGATATAAATCGGGCCCGATTACCTTTTGCTCTGAACCTTACCGAGAGAACGGACAGGTTCTCTGACAGGAACTGCAT
>JAJYJL010000100.1:0-8675 GCA_021789565.1 Acidobacteriota bacterium | reverse complement strand
CCACGCTGCTGGCGTTCAGTGGCAGTCTAAGCTTCCCCTCTCCAGCGCCGGATTATAGATCACTTAGTCAAAAGAGCGGAAGTATACTTTAGTTCTATCGCTGCTTCATGCCTTTGCCGTTGAAACCAAAAGACTTGTGCGTATAAAGGCCCTCGGCGGGGGATACTTTAGTACCATTGCAGGGAACCGATGGTTTATGGTAAACGAGTTAAAGAGGGGTGGTGTCTGTTGGTGGGCAGGGGTGCGTTGGCTGGCGATACTCGACTTGATGGGGCTCAACGACGAAACTCTCCCTGGTTTTGCCGGTGCGGGCAGATTCGATGTGCCCCGTACGTTATTTCTCAGGAGGCATGTATGAAGCGATTCTTGCAGGCAAGTCTTATAGGTTTTCTTACTTTTTCTTTTGCTCTGCTAGTGATGCCAGCGGCAGCTGTGGCCCAGCAATCAACTAATGATCAGTCCACACTGACGCTGAAGCAGGTGAAAGAGCGACTGAAACAGAACAAGCAATACCTGAATCAGGCGAAGAAAATGGCCAAGGCCGGAGATGCGCAGGGGCTGAATACGGCCCTCGATAACTACGACCGCAACATGGCAGGCCTGAACACGGCGATCAGCCATGGAGGGATTCAGGGCAGTCCGTCGCAACAGCATGACGCCTATAACCGCGTTCAGTCAGCGACCCAGAAGCACATCGATGTGCTGAACGGCCTGCTCAGCAAGGTCCCGTCGCAGGCGGTCCCTCACATTCAGCATGCCATCGACGTTTCACAGACCGGGCAGCAGACCGCTCTCTCCCATTTGAGCCAGTTGCATGCCCAGCAGCAGGCCATGGGACAAGCCAACCGTCCGAACTTCGGGCAGGCTGGAGGTACGGACCATTCCGCGGGAATGGGCCGCGCCGGAGATACGGGTGGCATTGGCGGTAATGCCGGAATGGCTGGCGGCATGGGCCGCATGGGTGGCGGGCCTCCCGTAGGCGGCGGCCGCGGGCGGTAGTTTTTCGAAATCCGAACAACATCACAACGCAGAGTTGTGCGTCCCAGGCGCATGGCTCTGCGTTTCTTTTTATCTGATGGCCGCAAATGACTGACGTTCGCCCCGGAACGCAGTGGCAATTCCCCGTCCCACGAATCTATTTTGCCGGAGTTGCCGTCGCCGCTGCGGGGAGGAAGTACGTAAGTGTGGCTTGGGCCAGGCGTCCGAGCACCAGCAATGCCGCATTGTCGGCGGTCCACTGCTGATCGGGAGAATCGTAGGCGAAGCCCGCCATGACAATGGGGCCGGCGGGCGTTTCGGCAATACCCACGTCATTGCGGAGAGCGTCGAGCGCTCCGGTTTTGTGTTCCCAGGTGACACTGGGGATGTTGCTCGTGTAACGCGGGAAGGCGTCAATATCGCGTTGTTTGCTCAAAATTTTCAGCATCTGGTCACAGGCTTCGGGCGTGAGGATATTATGCTCCTTGATCAGGGTGAGCAGCTGAACCATCTCATCGGCGGTGGTTTCGCCCAGGCCGAACTGCTTTGCTTCGGCGGTCTTGACTTCCTTTTCGTGGAAAACGTAGCCGAACAACCTGGTGTCCTTCAATCCCAGCTTTTCCATGCGCTTGTTGACGGCGTCAACACCCACGGTGCGGAAGACGATGTTGGAGGCGGTGTTGTCGCTGAGGTCGATCATTAGAGTAATGGCGTCGCCAAGCGTCAGGTCGATATCGGGATTCAGGTCTTGAAGAATTCCCGAACCCTGGACGCGGTCAAAAGCCGTTTCCTTTACCGGTTGCGACCATTTCAGCTTGCCCTCCTGCATTTGATAAAACGCTTCCACCATCACGGGCAGTTTGATCACCGATGCTGTTGCTACAGGCCGGCTGGCCTCGATGCCGACGCTCTGGCTGCTCTTCAGGTCAACCGCGGCAAAGGTGACCTTGCCGCCAAAGCCCGAAGCAATGGCCGCGAGCTGCTGTTCGAGTTTGGCGTTCTGCTGTTGCGGCGCGCCCAGCGCAACTGCGGCGGAAAATAGAACCGATGTGCTCAGGATTGCCAGAAACGAACGACGGAAGGAATCGCGACGCATAGAACATACTCCCACAGGACCAGAGTGAGCGGCTGCTTTGCGAAACCATGTGCTGCTCCTGACAGCCGGGCTCTGCCCGCAGGTACAAATGAATTCCGCGCGGCCGCTTTGCGCAAGATTAATCGTTTCGGGGGCTATGCGCAACACAAAGCCTCCAGACTTGTTTGAAACATGGAATTTCAGGTGAGTGGGCAGGTCTTGACCGATGATGCCCGGTTCCATTAAAAAGTTTGGTTAGGCTGCTTGCAATGCTGGCAGCAGCCAACGAAGCCGCTGCCGGGAATACACGGCTTGCGGCGACCTAATATCTGGAGGGTGATCGAGCAGTGAGCGGAAACACCATCAGTTCTGAAGGCATGACTCAGATGGGCGGGACTGGTCCCGGCGACCGGAAGCAGGACGCGATTTACCAAAACGGAGAAATTGTCGCCAGAGTTGTTCAGCCGGAAGTGGGCCTTGACGCCAAAGAAATCCGCTTTGACGAACTCCTGGAGAGCGACCATCTTGTGCTGGCCGACGAATGTGAATATCAGAAATACAGGATCATGATTCAGAAGGTGGCCTTTGCCACTCGCGAGGATAGGCGACAAGGTCAGAAGGGAAGATCGCTGGCAGGATGCACGGCTGAGATTCTTGGTTACATTGAGCAGTAACCATCCGGCGCAGCGGACCCTCCTTCTTGATAGAGAAGATTGAGGAGTGCGCGCGGATGGCTGATATCTGATAGCCCATGCTCAGTAAAGGAGCGCCACTTTCGGGCCACCCTCGCATACCAGCTTCAATTCACCATCATTTCGCTCACGAACGTCCCATCTTCGATGGCATCGGAATGGTTCAGACGTGCTCGATATACGGCAACCTGGCGCCGAATGGTTCCCCAGGTCCCCTCAGGAAGCGACAGGAAGACGCGAACGACATCGGGATCGAATTGCTTTCCGGACTCGCGAATAATCTCATCGCGCGCGGTCTCAAACGGCAAGGCCCGCCGGTAGGGACGATCCGATGTCATTGCGTCCAGGGTGTCGGCGACCGCGAAAATTCTTGCACCGAGAGGGATTTCCTCACCGATCAGCCCCTGCGGGTACCCTGCCCCGTCGTATCGTTCCTGGTGCGCCAGGACGATTTCCGAAGCGGAGGTCAGGAAAGGAATGCGGCTGAGTAGTTCGTACCCGATCCGCACGTGAGTTTGCATAATGGTCATCTCTTCCGGCGTCAGCTTGCCTTGCTTCAGCAGGACGGAATCAGGGATGCCGATCTTGCCGATGTCGTGCAGGTAGGAACCGCGGGCGATGGTCTTCAGCTGCTCATTGGTGCAGCCGATGGCCCGGGCGATTGCAAGGCAATAGAGGCTGACACGGCGCGAATGGCCGGCGGTTTCCGTGTCTCGAAGGTCAAGGGCTGCACCCAGGGCTTCAAGGGTCTGGTCGTACGCGCGCTCAATGCGCTTCGTTGCAGCCTGAAGCTGGTGGGTCCGTTGCTCGACCATCTCTTCCAGGTCGTGCCGATATCTTTCCACTTCTGCTTCCAGAAACTTCTTATGCAACGCACGGCGCAATGATTCCACCGCGGCTTCCAGGTGAAAGGGCTTTACCAGATAGTCGTCCGCACCATGCTTCATGGCCTCGACAGCAGTTCGGATGTCATCTTCACCCGTGACCATAATGAAGGCAAGATGCGGCTGCCGTTTTTGTATTTCAGCCAGCAGTTGCATGCCGGTCATGCCCGGCATTTTAAGGTCTGACACCACCGCGTCGAAAGGTTCCTTTTCCAGGCAGGCCAGCGCCTCTTCCCCGCTCGATTTTCCGAGCCAGTCAAAACCGCTTCGTTCCAGTTTCTCTCCCAATATCTGCCAGATGGCACACTCGTCATCAACAAGCAGAATCCGGGATTTGGTTTCTCGGTCACCCATTTGAATGCTCCCGTCGCACTGTGCTTAACGGCCCTGCGTGCCAAATGCCAGCCGTGCGACATGCCTTCCGAAACCGGCTGAACCCCGGCTGCCCTGTTCGCGCCTATGAAGGAACAATCAACGACAGGAATGCCGGAATCTCTTGCCAGTCCGTATTCACCGTGAAAGATTGGCAGACTTCCACGGGGAGAAAACCAGGGGACCGGACCCTGCAGATATTTTGCCCTGCTGGGTTCTCACTATTTTCTATCGGAGACTACCCTTCGGAGCGTTAGAGGGTAATCCGGCATTACTTGCTCAAGCGCAAAGCTTCGGCGAAAAACAATTCGAACCCTGAGCGCATTAGAATTTGGGGCCGAACACCGGCTTGTGTGCAAGTCAAGTTGACGCCGGGCATCTCTTGGGGATATGTTCTGGAGTTAACCTGTTTTCTTAGTATAAATTGAGCCCCTGATGCAGCCCGCACCCGGAGGATGTGAACAATGGAACTACACCATGTGATCGAAGCGCAGCAATTTGACCTGCCCATGATCCACCATCTGTTTGAGGTCGCCGCTGAAATGGAAAAGCTTGTTGCGCGTGGCGGAACTGACGAATACCGTCATCGGCTGATGGCCACACTCTTTTATGAGCCCTCCACACGAACCCGGTTTTCATTTGAAGCTGCCATGCACCGGCTGGGTGGGCGGGTGATTTCAACGGAAAACGCCGCAGAATTCTCCTCGGTGGCCAAAGGTGAAACGCTGGAGGACACTATTCGCATCATGAATGGCTACGTGGACGTGATTGTGCTGCGGCACAGTGAAGTCGGGACGGCCAAACGGGCCGCGGCCGTCTCACGTGTTCCTATCATCAATGCCGGCGATGGCGTGGGGCAGCACCCCAGTCAGGCGCTGCTGGACCTCTATACTATTCACAAGGAAATCGGCTCCATTGATGGCCTGAAGATCGCGATGGTGGGCGACCTGGCCCAGGGGCGAACCGTCCGCTCGCTTGCCTATCTGCTGAGCAAGTTTAAGGACACCAGGATGTACTTTGTGGCGCCTCCGCTGCTGAAAATGAAGGAAGATATCCTGGAGCACCTGCGTGAACGCGGGTCGTGGTTTACCGAAGAGACCACGCTGGATCGCGTACTGCCGGAAGTTGATGTAGTCTATCAGACCCGCGTGCAAAAAGAGCGCTTCGGCGACCGTATCGCCGATTATGAAAGCTGTCGCGGGATCTATATCATCAACCAGGATTCACTCCGGCTGATGAAAACAAACGCCATCATCATGCACCCCCTTCCCCGTCTGGGAGAAATCGCCATGGAAGTGGATCAGGACCGTCGCGCCGCCTATTTTCGGCAAGCGCAGAATGGCCTGTTTGTCCGCATGGCGTTGTTGACGGTGCTGTTATCCCACTAAGTCGCTGAACAATAAAAGTAAAGTGGTATTCGCACAGATTATAAGTGGCTCGAAATGTCTTCGGATTGCTTTCTCTGTCCGGGCCGTCGGGCATATCTTTATTTAGGAGGAAGAGCGATTTCAGCCTCGTCCTGCCTGGCACCCACCCCGCCTTCCCAAATTGGCTTAGTCTTTTTATTCCTATCGCTTAGCTGTAGCCGATGGTTCCGCGTCGCACGCTTAGAACTCAGGTGCTAGTACTCCCGTACTCTTGTCCGAAATAGTTAACATCCAGTAGGCTTGTGCCTGTGAGGTTGTGGGGGCCTGACAGCAGATATCAAGGGAGGCTGTTACGATGGGGATTGGCGAACGGATTAAAGAGTTGAGAGAGCAGAAACACCTGTCCCAGGGGGACATTGAGGAGAGGACTGGGCTGCTGCGATGCTATATCTCGCGAGTGGAAAACGGCCATACGGTCCCGTCTCTGGAGACGCTGGAAAGGTTTGCGGGCGCCCTGGACGTGCCCCTTTATAAGCTCTTCTACTATGACGAAGGGCCGCCCAGCGAGTGCGATTTCGCGGCGTCTGACATGACACTTGAACGCCTTGCCCAGGAGGGGGGCGCTGCCGGCGCAGAAGCGCGGTTCCTGCTGAAACTCAGGAGCCTGCAACCACGGCTTTCACCAACCGACCGGGACGTGTTACTGACACTTGCCAAGAAACTGGCCGAGCGGCCACTGCCGGCAGTCCGGTAAGCGACATCAGGTAACTGGCCCTGGCTGGGGCCCGTCCTGCCACCCGGGCGGTGAGTGCTGGTGGGCCGTTATGTTTCCTTAATTTTCTACAACTGGTCCTCTACGGACCAGTTTTTTATTTGCAGCCGCAACCTCTGAATTTCCTTTCAAACTGGTGCCCAAGTCATTCATGATGCTCTGACGCCGGAAGCCAATTCTTCCAGGGGATTGCTCCCGGTCCCGCAGTTCGTCACAACCCCGCCTCGTAAAAACTCATCCAATTGCCGTAAGATAAGTAAAAGCAGGCGTAAGGGAAGTTAATCGGAGGGGTTGGGAAACGACCGTGCTCAAGCTGATGCTCCGACAACTGATGCAACATCCGGTCAGGATGCTGCTGTCGATGATCATGATCAGCGTGGCGCTGCTGCTGGGGTTGGTGATCAAGGGCTTGTCGAACGGCGTAATGCAGGAAAAGATCCAGCGGACGGAAGGGATTGGAGCGGACCTGATGATTCAACCGCCACACTCTTCTTACATTCTGGGTCTCGGCGAAAACGTGATGCCCGACGCGCTGGCGCAGAAGATCACGGAGGTCCACGGGGTTGAGGCCGCGACGCCGACAGCCACCAACGTCAGCTTTACCAACCGCCTGGAGGCCATTTTTGGCATCGACCTGCCGAGTTTTAACCGTGTGACAGGAGGCTTTGAATACCTTCAGGGCGGCCCGTTTTCCGGCCCCTACACGGCACTGGTTGACGATGTTTACGTCAAAAGCCACAACGTCCATGTGGGCAGCACGCTGAATATCCTGGACCATCACTTCACGGTTTGCGGAGTGGTGGAACACGGCAGGGGAGCCCGGGTCTTTGTGCCGCTCAAGACGCTTCAGGATTTGCTGGCGCCGGGAAAGTGCGCGGTGATTTTTGTAAAATGCGCGCCGGGAGTTTCGGACCTGGCAGTGGAAAACGACCTGCGAGCCTTTGGCGGCGGTGTGCTGCAGGACTACCAGATTACTCGGATGAGCGACCTTGCCACGCTGATCACGCCCTCGTCATTCCTGGGGTTGAGGCAGTTCCTGCTGGTGATTGTGGTGTTTGCCGGGGTCATCAATTTTCTGGTGATATTTCTTGCGCTTTATGTTCAAGTGCTGGGGCAGACGCGGGAGTTGGGGATTCTGCGTGCGCTCGGAGCCAGTCGCCCCTATATGCTTCGGTTGTTTTTGGGTGAAGCCTGCCTGCTGTGCCTGTTTGGCGGAGGTCTTTCCCTGGTCTTTTATTTCCTGACCAGAGAGATCGTTTTATGGATTTATCCGGCGCTTCATTTTCTGCTGCCTGCAGGAGCTGTCCTGCGGGTGGCTGCGATTGCGCTGGCCAGCGCGGTGCTGGGTGGGGCCTATCCCGCCTACCGCGCAAGCGCCAGCGAGCCGATTGCAGCGCTAGCTTATGAGTAACACGACTGGCATCAACGACGGAGTGGCACGAACCTTGATCGAAGCCCGTGCCCTGACCAAGATCTACGATGGCACGTCGGGCTCTCCACCGGCCGTCAATGCGCTGAACTTGAAAATACCAGCGGGGGAATTTACGGCCATCATGGGACCCTCGGGCTCCGGCAAATCCACGTTGTTGTACCTGATTGCCGGGCTGGCGGAGCCGACTGCCGGCGAAGTACTGATTGACGGCGTATCGATTTCCTCTCTGTCAGATACGGCCCGGGCCCGCATGCGCAATACGCGGATCGGTTTTGTGTTCCAGCGGTTCAACCTGCTGGGTTTTCTTTCCGCCAGGGACAACATTGAGGCCCCTCGATTGATGGGCTGGAAACAGTGTGGTTCCCCCAGGGTGATTGATGATCTGCTGGTGGCCGTGGGGCTTGAGAAAAAGAGGCTTCGGAAAGTGAGCGAACTTTCTTCGGGCGAGCAGCAGCGGGTGGCCATCGCGCGCGCGCTGATTAACGATCCGGACATCCTGCTGGCCGATGAGCCGACGGGAAACCTGGATTCACGAAACGCCGAGGCCGTACTGGATCTGCTGCTGAAGCTGAAGGATGAGCTGGGCTTGACCATCGTTATGGTGACCCACAATCTGGAGGTGGCGCTTCGCGCCGACCGGATCATCCAGATGAAGGATGGTAGCGTGGAGCGTGAGCGAATGACGAGTGAAGTGGATTCGTCGTCCGAGTGGGCGCAGCGTCCCGCGGGCCACATTCGCCATTGAGGTTGGGGGAGTTCCAGTGCTTCCGGAGCATTTTCGCAACAAGGGCTTTTGATACCGAACGCGAAATTGGAGGTGTTTTCATGCGCCGAACCACGGGCGCTCTGTTCATGTTTCTATTTCTGCCGTTGGTCTCCCTGGCCGGGCCGCGCCAGAAGATCAAGCTCCACAAAGCGCAATTCGACCTGAAAGACGCGCCGAACGTGCTGCTGATTACTTTTGATACCACCCGGGCCGACCATCTTTCCTGTTACGGATATGCCCGCCGGACTTCGCCCACCATCGACAATCTGGCGGCGCATGGCGTCCTGTTTGAGAATGCCTATACGGCCATTCCGTTGACCGGGCCGTCGCACATCTC
>JAJYJL010000099.1:1641-12260 GCA_021789565.1 Acidobacteriota bacterium | reverse complement strand
CGGAGCTGGCGCGGGCGCTGGCCGAATTTCTGTTTGGCGACGAGGAGGCCATGGTGCGCATCGACATGTCGGAGTACATGGAGAAGCATGCCGTGGCGCGGCTGATCGGCGCGCCTCCGGGCTACGTGGGTTACGAAGAGGGCGGCCAGCTCACCGAGCAGGTGCGGCGACGTCCCTACTCCGTCCTGCTGTTTGACGAAATCGAGAAGGCCCACACCGACGTCTTCAACATCTTTCTGCAGATTCTCGACGAAGGCCGGCTGACCGACGGCAAGGGCCGCACCGTGGACTTCAAGAACGCGGTCATCATCATGACCAGCAACATCGGCAGCCACATGATCCATGAAGCAATGAACTCATCGCGCGGCGGCGAACCCGGCAAGCTTTCGGAAGATCTGAAAAAGAACATCCGCGCCTCGCTGCTGGATAACTTCCGGCCGGAATTCCTGAACCGCGTGGATGAAGTGGTCATCTTCAACGCGCTGGGAAAGGAAGACCTGACCCGGATCGTCGACCTGCAGATCAACCACCTGCGCGGGCTGCTGGGCGACCGCAAGATCACCATCGAGCTCACACCCGCGGCGCGTGAGCTCCTGTTCGAGCGCGGCTATGATCCGCAGTTCGGAGCGCGGCCGCTGAAGCGCGCCATCCAGCGCCTCATCCAGGACCCGCTGGCGCTCAAAATTCTGGAAGGCGAAGTGACGCCCGGCGAAACGGTGGAAGTGAACGCCAACCTGAAAAAAGGCGAGATGACCTTTGCGCCGGCGAAGGTCAAAGCCGCGCGGAGGTGACCGCTTATGCAATCCAGCAACGTCATGAGTGCAGGCGATCGGCTGCGGAGAGAATTGATAGAGGAGGGATAATGGAAAATAAGGATCAAGTAAAGGTGGCCGAACTGAAGCAGTTCCTCGAAAGTCGCAAGCCAGGCATTTCCGTCTGCACAAATTGGGACTACGACCTCCGAGCTGCGTCCTTCCGTTTTGATCCCGACGAAGCCCATGTTTTATCGCGTTTACTTTATATCTCAGACGACGTCTTGGATGACCACTCGATCGACAAAATCATTGAGGGTCTCAAGTCGCGTAGATGGGAGGAAGTCATAGACAGCGTTTCAGCGGGGACGAAAATCATTTACACCAGCAAGGGCTTCCAAACTGTCCGGTAGTCGCGCGGCCGCTCAGGACTCCAATGTCGATTGTAGCGTACAACAACTGGCAAAAACGGTTCTGTTTCGGGGCCTGATGCCGGGGCCATCGCCACATTCTAAGCCGTTGCCCTCGGGCCAGCAACCGGCGTGTGGCGCGGACTCGCGCCCTGTATTGTCCGTGTTTTCGCAAAGCGCGAAGTTTCCGCCGGCTCCTTTACGCCGTTTGACTGGCCAGGCGAGGCTGCACCCGCGCATGCGACATGATGGTGTTCCTGAGGTCGAGAAGCTGGGCGCGGCTCAAGTCCCTTTTGGGGAGGAAGACAAAACTTTCGTCCGCTGCTTCAAAAATAATAACCCCGGGGGTCTCGTAGATATCCGAACATTCCCCCCAGGAATGGTGAACATCATAGCTCTGGCTTTGCAGGTTGACTCCGTGCTGGTCAACTCTGGCGGTGGCCTCATCGTGCCACAGCGGCGTCCGTATGAAATCCTGGTGCCAGCGCCACCGGGTCCTGAGGGCGCTGAAGCCGAAGAGGAGCAAAGCCAGGGCGACGCCGATCATGCCGTTGATCCCCACTTCAGGTTTGAACACCACAATGGCGATCGAAAGGGCCGCGACGGCGACCGGGAACCAGTAACCTCGCAAATGCGCCCAGGGATGGCGGCGCAACCAGACCTTCTGGGCTGAAACGTAGTCGGCCTCGCTCCAGTGGAATTGAGTTATCATCTCTACCCCCTTGTTTACTCTCTTGGCACGGGATTATAACCTAAGTTAATGGCAGGGGCAAATATCTGTGCGGATCGGCGCGGAGACGCGCAGGGCACTATCTGCGGGTACCCCGCAGGATGGTGAATATTCCTGAGCGTTTTGCGGCTCTCAGGCGTGTTACACTGAGACTGCGTTGGATGGACGCAGGTTTGTTGTTCGGGTCCGGTCGATTTTTCTCGGAAGCCCCGCCATCAGTCCAATCCGTATAATGCCACCGCAAGCGAACGCCTCTTGGTTCGCGGGAGAGGGTTGTTTGAACACTGTAAGCCAGGATTCGCGCTTGACACAGGCCGAGCGGCACCGGAAAGTCCAGGCCTGGAAGGCGGTTGTCGCCAGGTACCAGCGCCCCTCGCTCGGTCGCAGCATCTTTCAGATTTTCAACTCCGCTGTGCCATACGCGGTGCTGTGGTTTCTCATGGACCGCAGCCTGGCGATATCCACTTGGCTGATCCTGCCGCTTTCCATTCTGGCGGGCGGCTTTCTGGCGCGGATATTCATCATCCACCACGACTGCGGCCACGGGTCTTTCTTCAAGTCCCAGACCGCCAACGACGTCTGCGGATTCATCACCGGGGTGCTGACTTTCACTCCTTACTACTTCTGGCGTTTTGAACACGCTGTGCACCATGCCGGCTCCGGCGATCTGGACCGGCGCGACCTGGGGTCGGTGTGGACTCTGACGGTGCAGGAATATTTGGAGGCACCCTGGTGGAAGCGGCTTGCCTATCGCGCGATGCGCAACCCGGTTGTCCTGCTTGGCGTCGTGCCGTCGTTCCTGTTCCTGGTTTATCACCGCTTCGCCTCCGCCCGGGCCAGCAGGCATGACCGTTACTCCGTCTATTGGACCAACGCCTCCATCGTGGGCCTGGGCGTTCTGCTGAGCCTTGTGATGGGCCTCAAAGCCTACCTGCTGATTCAACTCTCGGTGATCACGGTGGCGGCCACGGCGGGAGTCTGGCTGTTTTATGTGCAGCACCAGTTTGAGGGAGTCAACTGGCAGCGCCACGTCCAATGGGATTACACCACCGCAGCCCTTGAGGGCAGTTCGTTTTACAAGCTGCCCCGCCTTTTGCAATGGTTTTCGGGCAACATCGGGTTCCACCACGTCCATCACCTCAACCCGCGCATCCCCAACTACAACCTGGAGAAATGCCACAATGCCAGCTCCATGTTTCAGCAGGTGAAGCCCCTCACTCTGCGCTCCAGCTTCAAGGCCCTTTCTCTGCATTTGTGGGACGAATCGCAGAATCGATTGGTCGGCTACGGCCACCTCCGGGCCCTTCGAAGGCAGCAGCGCCTCGGCCAGCTTTCCTGACGGCAAACGGAGCAGAGCTGTTCTGCAACTCTGCGGCCTTTTCTCTCCTGCAATCCCCTATTTCCTGAGTTCCACGGAGATCAGTTCGCCTTCTTTGGGCTGCCCTTTGATGGGGTAGTAGTAGATGCGGGCGTACATCCCTTTCGCCGTTTTGCAGGGATTCAATGTGCCGCTGGGGGTAAAGTTGATGGCGCTGAAATTCACCTTGAAATAATTGCCGGTGCGAAGCTGCAGAATTTCATACGAGTCGTCAAAGGTCATGTCCATGGAGCGGCCCTTGCAGGTCACGGTCTTGATCTGGCCGTCGGCCATTTCTTTGGTAGCATCCGTCATTGTTGTCGCCGCGGCCTTCCTCCGACCCCCTTTGCTTGAGGGGAAATATCTGGTTTTTGCCACCGAAACACTTGGCTTGCCGCCCACTACATATGGAAATTTCCATTAGGTAGCTACAACATCTTGTGCTAGAATCCTGCCCGGAGGTTTTCTTGATGAGGGTTTCGGGTTGGGAGAAGCATTACGGACGGCCGCGAGCCGGAATCCGCTTCAATAACCGGATCTTCACGGAGCCGGTGCGGCTTTCTCTGGCGCTGCCGCCCGTTTCCTCCGGCATCTATGCCATCCTCGTGTCCGACGCTTCCGGTCGGCCGCGGCCTTTCCGGGCGATCTATCTGGGGGAGTCCGGCAACTTCTCTCAGCGCGTCACCAGAAACCACGAGCGTTTCAACGACTGGGTGGCGGAAGCCGGCGGGGCCGCCAACCTTTATGTGGCCTTCTGCTCCACGCCCCTGCTGAAGGAACAGCAGCGCCGCTGGATCGAATACGACCTTGTCGCCCGCTACCGCCCCGCCTGCAACCTGCAGGACAATCAGGATCCGTCTTTCTACCAGCCGCTGCTCAGCATGGCGAAGTAAGCGCCTTGCGCACACCGCTGAAGCCGGCCTTCATTCCCGCCCACAAGGTGAGGTCTGTTTTTTCCCTTCCGGAATCTTGAATTTTGAATTTGAAATTCACCGGGATGAGTGGTGTCTTGTCGCGGCCGGGTAAGGGGGGCGGTTGCAACGGTGGACCTCCCATCCCTTGGCCTTCTGCTTGCTTCATAATTCATAATTTCCCTTCCCCCGCCGGGCTTCAGTTCTGAGGGTACGCCCAGGGCAGTTTTACAGCAGGGATTGTGATATAAACTGTTTCGCTTCGATTGGCGGCAAAACTCGGGCAGGCCGGCAGGGCGTGAGCAACCCAATCACAGGAGACGACACGGATGCACAATTTAAGATTTTCCAGGCATTTCCTGGCGGTTACTTGTTTCGTTGTCAGCCTCTGCGTTCCCATGCTGCATGCCGGGAAAACGGCTGCGGCGCCCGTCGTTATCCCCAAGCCCGCCAGGATGGAAATTCGATCAGGGGCGTTTGCGATTGGGCCGAAGACCCGGATTGATCTGGAAACCAGCAACCGCGACGCTTATTGGGTGGGCGAATATCTCTCCCGGCTGCTTTCCAAAGCGCTGGGACACTCCATTCCTGTCCACATTACGAACCGCACCGGCCCGCGCCAGAACGCCATCATTTTCTCGCTCCAAGGCCCCGCCACGCTCGGTCCCGAGGGCTACGAACTGACCGTTTCTCGTGACCTCATTTACATCAGCGCCCCAAAGGTGGCGGGATTGTTTTACGGTGTTCAAACCCTGCGCCAGATGCTCCCGCCTGAGATTGAACGCGGCGCGCGCATCGGGCGGCCCCTGAAAATCCGGTGTGTCCGCATTCAGGACCGCCCACGTTTTGCCTGGCGGGGCTTCATGCTTGACTGCAGCCGCACCTTCCTCAGCATCGCTTATCTTCGGCGCACGATCGATCTGATGGCTCTCTACAAGCTGAACGTGCTGCATCTGCACCTGACGGATGACCAGGGCTGGCGGCTGCAGATGAACAAATACCCGAACCTGACCACCGTGGGCGCCCACTTTGCAAAGCGCTTCGGGGGCGGCGGAGGTTTTTATACGCAACAGCAGATGCGCGAGCTGATCGCCTATGCCCGCAGGCGAAACATCACGATTGTGCCGGAGATTGAGATGCCCGGCCACTCCCAGGAAGTGCTGGCGGCTTACCCTGGGCTGGCCTGCCCGGTCCCCGGGGAAAAGACGATTTTTGAAGTGGCTCCATTCTGGGACTTTGTTTCACAGCACCACTTTTCACAGCCGCTTTGCGTCTGCAACGGCAAGGTCTTTGAGACGTACCGGAACATCCTTTCGGAAGTCATTGCGCTGTTTCCATCGCCATTCATTCACGTGGGCGGTGATGAAGTGCCGAAGGACGCGTGGAAGGCGTCACCGCTCTGCCAGTCATTCATGAAGGCCAACGGGTTGAAGGACGCCAACGAGCTGCAAAGCTATTTTATGAAGCGCATTGAAAAGGTGATTGCGGCCAAGGGACGCCGCATGATCGGCTGGGACGAAATTCTGGAGGGCGGCCTGGCGCCTGGCGCAACGGTGATGTCCTGGCGGGGCACCCGGGGCGGGCTGGCAGCCGCCAGGCTGGGTCACGATGTGGTGATGGCTCCCAATCCTTACACCTATTTTGATTATACGTACGATACGACTCCCACGCAGAAGGTTTACTCCTACAACCCGGCGGAGGGGTTTAGCGCAGCCATGGCCCGGCACATCCTGGGAGTGGAAGCCTGCATGTGGACGCACATCGCGGTTACAGAAATGGCCATCGATTACCAGGTCTATCCGCGGCTGCTGGCGCTTTCTGAGGTGGGCTGGTCGCCGCAACAAAGCCGGGAATGGTCCGGATTCGACATTCGGCTCAGGAGCGAGTTTCCTCGCCTGCAAGCGCTCGGAGTCACCTTCCGCGATCCGCAGGCGGTTGGCGTAAAAGTTGGCGCGTGGAGCGGGCAGGACCTTGCGGGAGACACGCCGCGTGTGTTTGATTGGGACGTCACCACCTCCATCTCTGGTGCTGCTGAGGTGGAGGTGCAGGTGCGCTGGGAAAGTGGAAATCATCCCTTCTACGTGCGTTCGGTGGAGCTGCTTCAGGATGGCAGACAGATGAACCCCATTGCCTTTCCGGCTCCGTTGAACAAGCGCAACGACGTAGCCGTCGGCTGGCTTTCGCCCGGCGTCCGCCACCCTGGCAGCCGGTTCACTCTGCGAGTCATCCTGCAGGGAACAAAGGATGGTGCGCCAGCAGGAAGCGTGTGGATTATGAAGCCGCCCGACCCTGCCGCGAGACCTGTCCACCCAAGGGCGGCGAATGAATGATTTACCCTCGCCCGTGGGGAAAGGTGCGCCGGCAAGTGAGGGTTGTTGGCGAAAGGTTACGGATTCATCGGTGCCCAAAAGCGATGCAATAACGCACGGCTTTAGCCGCTGGCAGGTCCGCGACCCTTCCCATTCTTGAATCTTGAATCGGCCTGATTCTGCCCTCCGCTTTCCGTCCGCTTCCCATTTCCTCCCCCGCTGCCGGTTGCATTCAGTGGCAGGCGGACGTATGCTGCGGAACGCTACAGAATTCGAAAATTGAAATTCCGGAGGAGAAGAAATGAAGCGACGCCAATTCATAGGTACACTTGCAAGCATTCCCGTGCTCGGCGCGGCCCTCAACGCGCAGGAAGGTCCGCCAGTCCAGGACCCCGTCGAGCGAATGACCGCTCCTCCGTGGCCCACCATCGCTCTCAATCACCTGGGCTTCCGGCCGCGCGCCGGCGAAAAAGTGCTGGTGGTGAGGGCGCTCGCCACCCCTTTGCCCACCGAGTTCACTTTGCGCGACGTGAGCCAGCGGCCGTTTCGCTTCACGCGGCCGCTCAAAAAGGTAGACTCCGATTTCGGTCCCTGCCTGGTGGCCGATTTCACCGGCCTCGATCGCACGGGACTTTATCAGATCACCGTCGGCCCGGAGCATTCGGTGCAGTTTGCTATTGAAGACGATGTGTGGCGCCGCACGGTGCCCAAGGCGGTGGGTTATTACCACTATCAGCGCTGCGGCGTCGAAGTGCCCTACGTTCACCCCGTTTGCCATTTGGATGACGCCCGCCGCCGCGACAACGGCGAGCACGTGGACGAAGTGGGCGGCTGGCACGATGCCGGCGATCTGCGCAAGTGGATGGACGTAACCATGCTGAACGGCATCGCGCTGCTCAATCTGCTGCGCAACGTTCCCCATCCGCGGCCCGGCGACGCGACCCACCAGCAGCTTCTCGAGGAGGTGCGGCACGGCAATCTCTACTTCCTCAAGATGCAGGACACGGACGGCAAGGTGTGGGCCGACACTGCCGGCGGCGTGAACGGTGACAACAGTGACAATCATTGGACCGACAACATTGTCGGCACCGCAGACGACCGCTACATCAACACGGCCAAACGGAGCGGAACTGCGGCGGTTTTCGCCACCCTGCAGGCGCTGGTGGCGCAGTGTTACGCCAAGGCGGACGCTGAATACGCCAATCGTTGCCTGGAGGCCGGAGTGCGCGCCTGGAAGGCTTTCGACCGGCCGCCCAAATCCACCGCCGACAGCGCCTGGTGGACCTTCGCCGCCTGCGAACTCTACCGCGCCACCCACGATTCCGAGTATCGCGACCAGGCACTGCTGCTGGGGCACGATCTCGTCAGCCGCCAGAACTCTACTTACATCGGTGGCCAGCGCCAGGTGCGGGGTTTCTGGATGGACGGAAACAAGCCTTTTACGGATATCGTCAACTCCGCCATGCCTCCGCTGGCGCTGCTCGAGCTCATGGAAACGTTTCCCCAGGCCGGCGATGGAAACAAATGGAAGGATGCGGTGGCGCTGCACGTTGAGGATTACCTGACGCCCATGACGGCTCGCAACGCCTGGCGCATCATCCCGCTGGGAATGTTCCTCGGCTCGCCCACGCCGGAGACCTACAGGCTACTTGCGGGTAACCTCACCTACCGCTACTTCCATCCTGTCCGCCAGCAGTTCTGGTGGCAGGGCGCCAACTGCCATCTGGCATCGAACGCCCTCATGCTCGGCTGGTTCTCGAAATACGCCGGCAGCCAGAGCAGTGCCTGCGTCCGCCTCGCTTACCGGCAGCTCGAATGGATTATGGGAGCCAATCCCTTCGGCTCCTGCATGATGACCGGCGAAGGCATGCGCAATCCCTTTCCGCACTCGCGCTTTGTGGGTCTCATTCCGGGCGGCATCATGAACGGCATCGCCGGCAACGTTGAGGACGAGCCGGTGCTCGACCTCCAATACACGCTCAACTGGCGCACCTGCGAATACTGGAGCCCCCACGTAGCCTTTTACATCTGGGCAAACTCCGTGCTCGACGGGCTTGCGCCTTCCGCCTGAACTGCCTGGCGCGGATGATTCAGCGCGATGGATGCACACCATGGGTGGGACGCGCAAGCGCAGGAAGGAGCGGGCTGCCGGCATGGTCCCCCTGAGCCTGTTCTCGCGGTTCCGGCTGCGTCGCACCTGCCGAAGAGTAGGGGAGCGCTCTGCGCTCCCGCGAGAGGGCGGAGCCCGCTGTGTCGCCGGCGCGCAACTCTGCCGGCGTGGCGACGAATTCGCCCTCGAAGCGCGCGGAATTGAAAACCGGCCTGCGACGCGGAATGGAGGCGCGAGCCGCCCGGTAGAAATCAAAATCTGCATGACCGCCTCGGACAAGGGAAGTCGCAGCGACTCTGCGCCAGCCCTGGAGTGCCGCGAACAAACTGCGGCGTGGCTTGACGGAATGCCATACAATAACGGGGCCACGAAAAACAGCAGGCAGATTCAATCGACGGGGGAGGCGGTTATGAAGAGGCGGGAATTCCTGGCATCATCGCCGGCGGTTTCGGCGGCGGCCGGCGGGGCGGAGACGCAGTCGCGCGAGTTCTATGAGCTGCGGTATTACCAGCTCCATCGCGGGCCAGGCGTGCAGATGACCCAGGACTACCTGCGCGATGCCGCCATCCCGGCGCTGAACCGTGCGGGCATCAAGCCGGTGGGCGTGTTTGAAACACTGGTGGGGCCCCAGAGCCCGTCACTCTACGTGCTGATTCCGCACCCGTCGGCCGAGTCGGTGCTGACGGCGTGGGAGCAAGCGCGCGCCGACAAGGAATACCAGGAGCGCGGCGCCGCCTTCCTGAACGCTCCGTCGTCAAACCCCGCGTTTGTGCGCGTGGAGAGCCAGTTGATGGCCGCGTTCGCAACCCATCCGCGCATCACGCCGCCGCCCGCAGGCCCGCGCGCCTTTGAATTGCGCACCTACGACAGCGCCACCGAAAAAGCCAACCTCACCAAGATTGAAATGTTTAACACGGGCGAAATTGATATCTTCAAAAAGGCCGGCTTCCACCCCGTGTTCTTCGGCGAAAAATTGATCGGGCCGCGCTGGCCCAACCTGACCTACATGCTGGCGTCGGCCAGCCTGGAGGACCGCAACAGGCACTGGGCCGCGTTCGGCGCCGATCCGGAGTGGAACAAATTGAAATCAACGCCCGGCTACTCGGACGCCGAAATTGTTTCAAACATTACCAACGTGCTGCTGCGCCCGGCAGAGTTTTCGCAGGTGTGAGGATCGCGGGCGGGGGTGAAGCCGGCGGCGGCCTCTGAGTAGGTCTACAAGCTGAGGCTAGTGACGGGCCCAGGGCCCTCGGCAACTTTGGATTCAAGGAAAACGAGCTATCACGGAATTTTGAAATCCTCTGGAGGTTGTTCATGAAACGGCGTGACTTTCTGGCATCATCCCTCGCAGCATCTGCAACACTCGCATCCGGCGGCGCGGCCAACGCCCAGGAGAGCAAATCCGCCGCGCGCGATTACTACGAGCTTAGGTTCTATCAGCTCGCCAACGGTTCCAAGGTGGAGCTCATGCACGACTATCTTCGCGAGGCTGCGATCCCTGCACTCAACCGGATCGGCATCAAGCCGGTGGGAGTTTTCAATACCATGGTGGGGCCCATCAGCCCGTCGCTTCATGTTCTGTTGCCCCACCGCTCGATGGAGTCCGTCGCGACACTGGAAGAACGTCTGCGGTCCGATGACGAGTACGTCAGGAGTGGCGCTGAGTTTCTGAATGCTCCGGCAAGTGATCCGGTGTATATCCGCTATGAGAGTTCGCTGATGAAGGCGTTTGGCTGCCATCCGCGAATTACGGCTCCGCCCAAAGGCAAGCGCATGTTTGAGCTGCGCACTTATGAAAGTTCCAGCAAAAATTACAATCTGAACAAAGTGGAGATGTTCTGCAGCGGCGAGGTGGAAATCTTCATCCGCAGCGGGTTTCATCCCGTGTTCTTCGGCGAAAAGCTGATCGGCGAGAGGATGCCCAACCTCACCTACATGCTCTCGATCGGCAGCATGGAAGAACGCGACAAGGCCTGGGCGGCATTCAGTTCTGACCCGCAATGGAAAGAGCTGACCTCGTCACCCAAATTTTCTCCCGGG
>JAJYJL010000099.1:0-1631 GCA_021789565.1 Acidobacteriota bacterium | reverse complement strand
CGAACGTGGTGAACATCACGAACTATTTCCTGACTCCGGCTCCCTATTCGCAAGTCTGAGGGGTTCCGGGGGGGAGTGAAAGTTCCGATAAACGCCGGCCGCCTTTGTGGCAGAATGGATGTTCCGGGGCGGGACGTCGCCCCCGGGCAAGGCACTATAAAACGAACGCGGAGAGGAGAAAGGAAACCCTCTATGAAATATCTTCTGGCGGCGCTTTTGGCTGTTTCAATCTGCGTGCCGGCGTTTGCGGCCGGGAAGGAAGACCAGAGGCTGCATCGGTCGGCGGAGATCCTTCAAGAGATCATGAAGACTCCCGAAAAGGGGATTCCACAGGACCTTCTGGACAAAGCCGTGTGTGTGGCGATTGTTCCATCCTATAAGAAGATTGCCTTTGGTTTCGGAGCAAGCGGCGGGAAGGGGGCGCTGGTTTGCCGGCGCGGTGGCGATGGCCCCTGGAGCGGGCCTTCGATGTTTACCATGGGAGGAGGAAGCGTCGGTTTTCAGATTGGCGGTTCGGCGACGGACATTGTGATGATCGTGATGAGCGCCAGAGGGGCCGAGAAACTGATGGGGAACAAGACCCAGCTTGGGGCGGACGCCTCGGTTGCCGGAGGCCCTGTGGGACGAACGTCCCAGGCCGCCACGGACCTGCAGATGCACGCGGAAATTCTCACCTACTCGCGGGCGCGTGGTTTGTTTGCCGGCATTTCACTGCAGGGTGCGTTCATGAAGACCGACGGAGAGGCGAACGAGCGGCTCTACGGGCGGAAGCTGGAGCCCAAGGAGATCTGCCTGCAGGGTGCGGGTGGAATACCAGCCCCGGCCCGGGAGCTTGACCGCACGCTGACCAGGTTCTCGCCGCGCGGCGGCCAGAAGCTGACCCATTAGGATTTCCGAAGCCTGATACAGCGCCACAGCATCCTCGGCCACCTCGTCCAGCGTCAGGCGCCCTGTCATCCTGTTCTGCAAAAAGAAAAAGGGCGGGAACGAATTCCCGCCCTTTGGACCCTGAATTCAGGGGTTACAGCTACTTGATCTCTCCTGCGTAAATGCCCATGACGGTTTGAAGGAACTTCACAGCCTCGCTTCGGGGACGCTGGAAGGAGTTCCGCCCGATAATGGAGCCGAAGCCTCCGCCATCGCGAATGGCCCTTGCTTCATCGAAGACCGCGTCATCCGCTGCCTTCGCGCCTCCCGAGAAGATGACGATACGGCGACCGTCGAAGGAACTCTGGACCACGTGACGCACACGGTCCGCCAGAGTGCTGATGGGCACCTTCGCGCTCTCATAAACCTTCCGCGCGGCGTCCTGCTCGATATGGTCGCTGGGCAGTTTGACCTTGATGAGGTGAGCGCCAAGCTGCGCGGCAATCTGGGCCGCGTAGGCCACCACGTCAATGGCGGTTTCTCCCGCTTTGCTGATATCCGTTCCGCGCGGGTAGGACCACACCACTACTGCCAGCCCGTGGCTCTTGGCCTCGCTCGAAAGCTCCCGCAGTTCCTCATACATCACCCGTGAATTGGACGATCCGGGATAAATCGTAAAGCCGATGGCCACGCAGCCCAGGCGCAGTGCGTCGCGCACGCTGCCCGTCACCGACGAAAGGGGGTCCTTTTCGTCGTGCAGCGTG
>JAJYJL010000098.1 GCA_021789565.1 Acidobacteriota bacterium | reverse complement strand
TGAAGGTCCGGCTGGGTCTGGGCATTTACGATCTGCTGGGAAACCTCGGGTCCGCCGACCGGCACCAGACGCTGGGCAAAGAGGGACTGCTGCGCCGCGTTCCCTTGCTGCAGCCTGACGGCCTGAGCTCGGGCGCGCTCTATCACGATTCCCTGACCGACGACGCGCGGCTGACCGTCGAAAACATTGTGGACGCGGCTGCCCACGGGGCCGCCATCGCCAACTACGCGGAAATCCGCAGTTTCAAGCTGGGCGCGCAAAAGTCTAACGGCCGTCCCCTGGTGGCCGCCGCCGAGATGGAAGACCGCCGGACCGGCGAGCGCTTTGAAATCTCATCACGTTTCTGGGTGAACGCCACAGGCCCCTGGGTGGACCACCTTCGGGCTATGCTGCCGGGTTATGACGGCTCAAAAACCGTCCGCCTCACCAAGGGCACGCACATTGTGATTCCGCCCGTCGCGGGAGACTTTGCCATGTTCGCCGCCATCCTGCCCGGAAAAAGGATTTTTGTGATGATGCCCTGGCACCGCCACGGCCTGCTGGGAACCACCGACACCGACTACGATGCCGACCCGGGCGAGGTGCGGCCGGACGCGCAAGACGTGGAATACCTGCTTAACGCGGTGAATCGGGTGCTCAGCAAGCCTCTCGAGATGAGCGACGTGGTCGGCGCCTTCGCGGGTTTGCGGGCGCTGGCCATCCAGCCGGGCGCCAGCCCTTCAGAAAACACCCGCGAGTACCGCTTCCACCAGGACCCCTGGGCCGCCAACCTGGTCACCGTCTGCGGTGGCAAGCTGACCACCTCGCGCTCGCTGGCAGAAAAGCTGGTGGACCAGGTGGTGGCCAGCCTGCCCGGCAGGGCTCCGGCCGGGTGGGAGGAACATCCCACCCGCAAGGCGCCGCTCCCCGGCGGCCATACGGACAACTTTGACCGCTACCTGCAGGAAGCCGCGGCAGAGGCCGTGCGCCTCTTCAATGTTCCGCGGCCGGCGGCCGAACGCATCGTGCGGACCTACGGGACCCGCTGGCAGCAGGTGCTGGAACCTATCCGGTCTGACCGGAAACTGGCTGAACCGCTTCCCGGCAGCGCGGATTGCCTGGGCGCTGAGGTTGCGTTTGCCATAGAGAACGAAATGGCCCGTGAAATTGACGACTTTCTCCTGCGCCGTTCCGGCCTGAACTGGTACGCGGCGTATGCGCTTCGCGAAGCGCTCCCCAAAGTGGCGGAGATTTTTGGAGAACGATTGGGATGGGACGCAGCGCGGCGCGAAGCTGCCGTTCGAGAGTTTCAGGCGGAAGGACATTTCAGCTTTGATGAAGCGGCCCAAACCTCTTCCGCGGGCCAGGCAACGTCATGAAGAAGCAAGCGAGAAAATACGTGGTGAGGGGGCGCGTGCAGGGCGTGGGGTTTCGATTTTTCACCGAAAACGTGGCGAACCGCCTGGGCCTTTTGGGTTATGTTAAAAACTGCGCGGACGGCAGCGTGGAAGCCTACGCGGTTGGGAACGCCGCCGCCCTGGAGGAATTTAAAACGCGCCTGGCGGAAGGGCCGCGCACCGCGCGCGTCGATCAGGTCCAGGAATTTGATGTGCAAGTCCAAACCGCCTACCGCCGCTTTGTGGTTGAGAGCGACTGGTAGCCGATCACACAAAAGAGGAGACATTGCGTGGATAATCTCAAGGCACTCATCCGTGAAGTTCCGGACTTTCCCAAACCGGGAATTTTGTTCTACGACATTACGACGCTGTTGAAAGACCCCGTGGGGCTGCACGGCGCGGTGGATTCGCTGGCCGAGCATTACGTGGGCCAGGTGATCGACCGCGTGGCGGGTATTGAGGCGCGAGGCTTTATTTTTGCGCCCATGGTCGCTTATCGGCTCAACGCCGGGTTTGTTCCCGTGCGCAAGCCGAAGAAACTTCCTGCGGAAACGGCGCGGGTGGAATACAGCCTGGAATATGGAAAAGATTCGTTGGAAATCCACCGTGATGCCATCAGCAAAGGCCAGCGCGTGCTGGTGATCGACGACTTGCTGGCCACCGGCGGCACCGCAGCAGCCGTGGGCCAACTGGTGGAATCACTGGGCGGCGTTGTGGCCGGTATGGGGTTCCTGATCGAACTTGAATTTCTGAAGGGGAAAGACAAAATCTCGAAATACGATCTGCACTCGGTGTTGAAGTATTGAGGGCGGTAGACTTGGCTATTCACGGACCAGCGAACATTGACACGAACGGGGAGAAGGGGCACGACTTTAGTCGTGCCGAAAAGGCGCTTTGAAGGAAGCGGCTTTAGCCGCTGAAAATTCCGGCACCCTGAGCGTTCCGTTCAGGGGCTGAAGCCCCGATAGGAGCTTTTGAGGCATTCCAACAGCACGACTGAAGTCGTGCCCTTTCACGGAATACTTCTGCGTCGTGAATAACCCGGGGCGGGGTACAACCCAAACGCGCACCCCGTTCCAAACGGCACATCAGGCTTCAGCGCCTTCTTCCGGCGACAGCACTGCGCTGAGAATCGTATCGAGAAAATGGCTTTCCGGCAGCGAGCCTTCGAGCGCATGCTTCTGGTTGATGATCGTCCTGGGAACCGCATGGACGCGATACCGGGTGACCAGGTCGGGAAATTCGGTGGCCTCAATGCAGTCGGCCGTGACGTGCTCGCTTTCCATTGCAAACTGCTGGGCCAGGCGGACCGCCTGGGGGCAATGCGGTCAGGTGGGAGTGACAAACACCTCGAGGTGGACCGGCTGGCTGAGGCGCGCAAGCTTTTCCCTGCTCTCGGCGCCCAGGCCCGATTCGCCTTTTGAAACATCGAGGATGGCATCCAGCACGGTTGAGAATTCGTACCCGGCGGGCATCCCGTAATAGCGGATGCCGTAATCTTTCCCGTTGCGGACCACCGTGGCGGGAGCCTTGTCCACGCCGTACTCGGCCACTTTCTCTTTGTCGAGGATAAAGTCGTAGACTTCGAGCGAAAGCTTGTCGGAAAGCGCGGCGAGTTCTTCCAGCACCTGCCGCGTTTCAGGCCCGTACTCGAGATTGAGCTCATGGGTAAAATGAATGATCTTGACGGGCGCCGCCATCCCGCTCAAGCGGTGGCGGATTTCTACGGCGTCTTCGTCACGGAGTAATCCCATCTGTGCTCCTTCGCCGCTCCCCGCAAAAACGGGGCAGGCGATGCATGAAAAAATTATAGAGGGATGCAGCGGCCAACCAGACGCGCTTTCCCCTGCCAGCACTTGTTTGATGCGGCGCGCGAGCCGAAAGATTCAGCCATCACCATCAATTCCTCAGCTCGACGATGGTGGCGCCGCCACCGCCTTCGCCCCGCCCGGCAAGATAAAACTTCTCGACGTGTGGATGCGCCGTGAACATTTCGTGCAGGTTCCTGCGCAGGATTCCCTTGCCAAAGCCGTGAATCACCCGCAACCGGGTGCGCCCGGCGGTGTAAGCGCGATCGAGAAACTCATCCACGCGATCCATCGCTTCCTCAGCGGTGTTGCCGATCACATTGATTTCCTCCGGCACATCAGCGGCAGACGCTTCCACCCGCATACCCAGCCTCCCGCCAGCCTCCGGTGCGTGCTCTGGCTGCCGCGACTTGCGGGCAATGATCCGCGCCGTTTCCTTCGGGATTTGCAGGCGGATGTTCCCCACCTGCACCTGGAGATGGTCCTCATCCACAATTTCCGTCACCGTGCCCGGCGTGGAAAGATTGGGGACACGTACCTGGTCGCCCACGGCAACCGGCGCTTCAGGCGCGGCCGGGCGGTCCGGCGCAGGCTCGGAGAGCACATCCAACACCTGCGCATTCCATTCTTCGCGCGCTTCCTGCTTCAGCGCCCCCACCTTGCGCTCAACGCCTTTGGGCAGCCGGGACTTTTCAACCCGCGCGCGAATATCCGCCAGCGCTTCCTCCCAGTGCTTCTCCATCGCCCGCAAAGTTTCTTCGAGGCGCGCGTCGAGCTCTTTCAACTTCGCGCGGCGGTCCTGTTCGGCTTTAGTTTCCAGCTCCACCGCCCGCCGCTGAAGTTGTTTCTCCTGCTCGCGCAGGTCCGCCATCTGCGAATCAAAAAGCGCCCGCTGCTCGTGCAGCGATTCGAGAAGCGCCGCCGCCTCGGCTTCCTCCCGCCCAATCAGTTCGCGGGCCTTGTCAAGAATGTCCTGCGGCAGGCCCAGTCGCGCGGCGATATCCACGGCGCTGGATTTACCGGGCAGACCCACCAGCAGCCGGTAGGTGGGTTGCAATGTTTCCTCGTCGAACTCCATGGCGGCGTTTTCGGCTTCCGCGGTTTCGCTGCCGTAAGCTTTCAGCCGTCCGTGGTGCGTGGTGACAAACGTGAAGGCGCGCGACTTCCTGAAGCGTTCCAGAATGGCAATGGCCAGCGCGGCGCCTTCGCCAGGCTCGGTGCTTGACCCGAGCTCGTCCAGCAGGACCAGATCGCCCGGCCCCACAACCTCAACCATGTGGCGAATGCTGGTGATGTGCGCCGAGAAGGTGCTTAAATTCGCCTGGATGGATTGCTGGTCGCCGATGTCCGCCAGCACCCGATGGAACAGGGGCAGTTGCGCATCACTGGCGGCCACCGGCAGCCCGGCCTGCGCCATGAGGACGGCGATTCCCACGGTCTTCAGCGCCACCGTCTTGCCGCCGGCGTTCGGCCCGCTGATCACCATCAGGCTCTTGGGCTCCTGCAACACAATCTGCAGCGGGACCGATTTCCGGCCGGATTTTCGCAGCGATTTTTCGAGCCAGGGATGGCGGACATCTTCGAGCACGATTCCCTGCCCGCCCGCAATCTGCGGAATGCAGCAATCGTAGGCCGCCGCAAAAGCCGCCTTGGCAAAAACCATGTCCAGTTCGGCCAGAATCGATGCCGTGGCCAGCAAATCGGCCAGCCGCAGCCGCAGCTTTTCCGTGTACACACCCAGAATTCTCTGCGTTTCCGCATACTCGCGGTCTTCGAGCTCCACCAGCTCGTTGTTCAGCGGCACGGTCTCCATGGGCTCGAGGAAAACGGTGGCGCCCGACGAACTGGCGCCGTGAATCACTCCTGGCACGTGGCGCTTTTCTTCGGCGCGAATGGGGACCACCAGCCGTTCGTTGCGAAGCATTACCACGGCGTCCTGCAATACCTTGTCGCGGCTGAGCCGCCGCATGAGGCCTTCGAGTGTTTTCTGGATTTCCTGCCGCAGGCGGTCAATCGAGCGGCGCAGCCGGCCCAGCTCCGCGCTGGCGGAGGAATCAAGGGAGCCGTCGGGAAGGATCTTGCCGTCTATTTCCGCGAGCAGCGAACGGAAATCCGGCAGCGTGCCCGCCAGTCCGGCCAGGGATGGAAAGGCTGCGCGGTCAAAATTCTTGCGGAGTTCCTGGCCCTTGCGCATCACCGCAAGAACCGTGAGAATTTCGCGCGCCGTGCAGGAGACGCCTTCGACGCGCAGCCGGTCAAGAATGGAACCGGGATCTTCCAGCCCGCCCAGCGAGGGGCGCGAACCTGTGCGGATAAAATCGACGGCCTCGCGCACCCGCTCCAGGGCGGCGCTGATCGCATCCGGGTCGTCGCCGGGAGAAAGCTCCGCCACCAGACTGTGGCTGATGGGCCCGGAGAGAAATCCGCGCAGCAGGTCTTTGACCGCTTCAAACTCCAGAACGCGGCAGGAATAGCGGTCGGGTAAAGCTGTGGGGAAATCGAGATTGCTCATGGCGCGAGGCTGCAAACGGCCCTCATTAGCGAGAGCCGGCCTGCATCTCTTTTATCACATGCGCGGCAGCCTCATCCACCGTATGGACCAGGGTCACGATATCCATGGCAGGCATTCTGGTTTTGTTGGAACCGAGAGCGAGTGTCACTTCCTGCTCCAGGCACTCGATCACCGGCTGCCAGTAGGGTGCCATCACCAGCAGCGGCTTGCGCCCGCCCACGGATTGTGACAGAGACGATTTGTTCATCATCTCCCACACCAGCGCCAGCTCCGCCAGCGTTCCGGTGCCGCCGGGCAGCACAATATAGGAATCGCCCCGCTCGATCAGAGTCAGCAGGCGTTCCATGAAGGTCGCGGTGCGAACCTCCTCCGCAATCCAGCGGTTGGGCGTGGAGGTCCAGACATTGCAGGTGACGCCGATGGTGTGGCCGCCGGATTCCCTGGCTCCGCGGGCCGAGGCTTCCATCAAACCTCCGTAGCCGCCGTTGCAAACCGCAAAGCCTGCGTCCGCCAGCCGCCGGCCGAGTTGCTGCGCTTCCTGGTAAACTTCCGTGCTTTCGCCCGGGATCGAACTGCCGAAGATGGTAACGGTCTTCATCAAAGTACAATCCTGAAGGGCTATCGGCTGTGCGCAAGATGCAGGTAGGTCTGGAGAGCGATCTGGTCAATCACTTTCGTTGCCTGCGACCCCTGGAGCGGATACTGGTTGCCGATGATCACAAACGCCAGGCGGCGCCGTCCCGGCAGATTCATATATCCCGACAGCGCATTCACGTGTTCCAACGATCCCGTCTTGGCATGGATGCGGCCCTGCAAAGGAGTGTTATGAAACCGGTCGGCCAGCGTGCCATCCACGCCCGCCACCGGCAGCGCATCATAAAACCACTTAAAATATGTCTGGCGCGCATTGAATTGCAGCAGCTTCATCACCGCGTCGGGCGTCACCAGGGTTTCGCGTGACAGGCCCGACCCACCGGCAAACTGCGCTTCTACGGGCGCAATTCCGATTTTCCGGGTGAAGGTGTGCAGAATGTCCAGTCCGTCTTCCAAACTCCCTTTATTGTCCAGAACGCGGGACATGGTGCGCAGCAGCATTTCAGCATGCAGGTTCTGGCTGACCTTCAGCGTAACCTTGACGTCCTGGCTGAGCGGCAGAGAGTCGTGTTCAGCCAGGACAATCCGCTTCGCCGTTTGCGGCGGCAGGGCCTGGCTGGCGGCCTGCGCGGGAGAAACTTCGCGGACAACAACTTTCCCATCCACCTTCACCCCGCGCTGCTCCAGCAGCTTGCGAAACATATCGCCGATAAAAAGGGGCGGGTCCTCAATGGAGATCCCTTCGTCCACGCCCTTGGAATCGAGCGGGATGTGACCCCAGACGTCGAGTTCCATGGAGCCCGGAAACCGATTGATCTCAACCTTGGCCGGGGTCCCCGGGGCGGTCGTGGTTACGCCGTCAACAATCTTGTAGTAGCCCTCCCCCGGTTGAAGCAGAATCTGCGCCCGGGGGCCGGCAAATGCCGCGGGCCGGATTTCAAGCTGCAGAGAATTGTCATTGAAGGCCAGGGCGGTAATCGGCGCGCCGTAATCCCAGTAGATGTCATCCACCGCCCAGTCGGTCCCGTAAGGCTGGTGGAGATAATAAGTGTCGTCGGCATAAAGATTGCCCGTAACTTCGCGCACGCCTTTGGCGGCAATCTGGTCAGCAAGGTTTTCAAAATCCAGGTCGGCAGGAAAACGGGGCTTCGAGTTGTGCTGATAGGGCAAAACGCGGCTGCCCAGATTGGGATCGCCCCGGCCAACCAGGACGAGGTCCGGCACGCGGCCGGCGGGGTCCGGCGCAGCCGCACTCTCGACCGTGGTGCGAAACACGAAGTCCGGCCCCAGCGTGCTGAGCGCCGCCGAGGTGGTGAACATCTTCATGTTGGAAGCCGGCAGGAAAAGGTGCTGCGTGTTTCGGGCGTAGAGGATTTCGCCGTCGGAGAGCCGCACAACCTCAATCCCCCAGAAGCCGCGGCCGGCGGGCGAAGCCTGAAGGATGGCGTCGATCGCCCGCGCGAGGGAACTGTGCCGGCCGGCAGCCTGGGCGGCAGGTGGAAACAGCAGCCCGCAGACAGCGAGAAGGCCAAAGGCAACCGCCCCAGGCAAGCTCCACGCGGAGCTACGATGCAAGGCAGACGACGAACGCACAACCGGCCGGGGGCGCGCTGCCGCCATCAGAGTCCGTCCTTGAAAACCAGACGATGCCGGAGGCAATGCGGAGTCAGCATTCGAGCCATCCGGCGGCGTCCTTGGCAAAGTAAGTGAGAATCATGTCGGCGCCGGCCCTGTGAATCGACAGCAGCGTCTCCAGGGCCGTGCGTTTGCGGTCAATCCATCCGGCGCGGGAGGCGGCCTCAATCATGGAAAACTCACCGCTCACCTGGTAGGCGGCAAAGGGAACATCAAAGGCCTGCCGGGCCAGCGCAATAATGTCGAGATAGGCCAGCGCGGGCTTCACCATGATGATGTCCGCGCCCTCTTCAATGTCGAGCGCAATTTCGCGCATGGCTTCGCGCTGATTGGCCGGGTCCATTTGGTAGGAACAACGGTCACCGAACCTGGGAAACGAATCCGCCGCCTCGCGGAACGGGCCGTAAAACGCGGAGGCATACTTGGCGGAATAAGCCATGATGGGAATGGCGCTGAAGCCGTGGGCGTCCAGTTCGTCCCGAATGCGCCCTACGCGGCCATCCATCATGTCCGATGGCGCCACCATATCGGCCCCCGCCTGCACCTGTGTCAAAGCGGTTTCTGCCAGCAGTTCCAGCGTCGGGTCGTTCTCCACATCACCGTCCCTGACCAGGCCGCAATGGCCATGGCTGGTGTACTCATCCAGGCAGGTGTCGCAAATCACCGTCAAATCCGGCAGGCTTTTCTTGACAGCGCGAACGGCGCGCTGCACAATCCCGTTCGCATCATAAGCGCCCGAACCCACCTCATCCTTGCTCTCGGGAATCCCAAAAAGAATCACCGCGGGGATTCCGAGGTCCTGGACCGCCTTGCACTCTTCCACCAGCAGGTCCACCGACCAGCGATAGTTTCCCGGCATGGAGTTGATCTCTTCCTTGACCTTTGAACCCGGGCAGACAAAAAGAGGATAAATCAGCGAGCGCGGCGATAGCCGGGTCTCCCGCACCAGTTCGCGAATGGGTGCTGTCCGGCGCAGCCGGCGGGGGCGATGAACTGGGAATGCCATGGTCGTTTTCCTTATGGGTCAAGTCGATTCAGCCCGGGCCGCGGCTGAGTCCGTTTGATTTCTGCCGCCTGCCACGTCACGGCCTGAAAGGCTTAAAACAAGCGTTCGTTCTGCCGAAGGTTTCCAAAGCTACCGACATTCGCCAGCGAGACAGCTAAGCGAAACTCATTTTCCTGGCGGATTGGACCCAGTGAAAACCTTCGGTATTCCATGTTGACGGCGAAGCATGAAAAACGGTACCCGAGCTGCCCAACAACCCCCTGGGCGATGCGCTGCACAAAGTTATAGTCGATGCCAAAGGCGCCGCTCAAACCATTATGGTCCATGTTTCCATAGGTTCCAACCAGGCGAAGCAGGTTGGCCGATGGAATCTGGGAAAGCGGGGTGGTCGGAAGCACCGGCGTCAACTGCTCCGCTGTGCGGCTGATGAAAAAATCCGTCATCGACAGGCCCACCAGCCCCCGGTGTACGTTGGAGGTGATGCCGGCGTTCAGCACGCCTCCGCCATTGGGGCTGAAGTCCGCCCGGAACTCGGTGTCGTAGTGCGAAGACGGCGCCAGCTTCAGCACGGAAACCAGCGGTGAAAGGTTCCGGCCCCGGGCAAAAGCAAAACCCGTCAGCGCCGTGGTCGGCTGCCAGACAACGTCCGTGCCCGGCTGGAGCGCCCCGCCGAAAGTGGGATCAAAATAATAGATCTGGGAAAGCCGCAGGGAAAGCAGTTCGCGGGCCTGGGGAATCGGCTGGCCACTGGGCACATCTTTGCGCACCAGGATGGTGTTGGTCAGCGAATACTCGATTTCATTTGTTTCGGCCATCGTATCGAGATTGTCAAAACGCACCACGTCCATAATATCCTGCGGGTCGGCGGCCCGGACCAGGCGATACTGAATGTCCGGCTCAATCACATGCTTCAGCAGGTAACCGTGGACCGGGCGGGCAAAAACCTTTTCAAATGAGGGCGGCCGGATGTCCAGGGAGAAGTCGCCCATAAAGCGGTCCACAGCGCTGCGGTCCGTCCGGAGGCTGGTGCCGTATCGCGTCACCCACACGCCTCCCGACGGGGTCACGTGAAAGTGCAGAAAAGGTTTCATCCGCAAAGTCAGCTCGGGATGAAAATTGAAGCGCTCGGAAAAATTGGGAGTCGAAAAATCAGGCTCTGAACGGGATACCGCTCCAGCAGAGGTATCGAAGGAAAAAAACAGAGGCGTGCGGCCCACCTGCTTGTCCATGCCCAATAAAGAAAAGCTGGGCGTCTGCCGGATGGTTACAGAATTTGCTGCGCCGCCTGTCGTCGAGAGGAAGTTCTGATAGCGCGAAACGTAGAAATTGACGCTGTAGGCGTCAAAGTTCTTTGTCAGGAAGCCCGTCTGCCGCACCTCTGAATTGACGGCCTGCGCAAAGTTGCTGGCAAACGCCTGCTGGAAGGCAAGCGAACTGGAGTAATTCACATCGACGACACCCCGAAAACCCCCGATAAAATTGTCGATCTCACCCGTCGCCTTCAAACTCTCGCCCGGCGCCGCCAGGTCCGGAGAACTTGGGGGTCCCTTATCATGAACGCCAAACGCGCTGACATCAAAGCTGCTGTCGGCGGTGGGGCGCGCCCGGAACTCGCCGCTCCCCCCCAGGCCACGGTTGCTGTAATCGACCACGCCCAGCGTCAGGTCCGCGCTGCGGTTCATGGCCCAATAAAAGCCCTCGCCGAAAGTAAATCCCTTCTGCGAGGAATTGCCGACGTTCGGCAGCAGGAAGCCGCTCTGCCGGGGCCGGGGCGCAATGGAGTCCACCAGCACCGGAGCGTAAAGGACGGGCACGCGAAAAAAGCGAAACAGATTGTTGCGGGCAATCACCTTGTCTCCGACTTTCACCCTGGCGCTGGCGGTGCTGATGGACCAGCCGGTGTTTTCGCACGGGCAGGTGGTCACGCGGCCGTCGGTGATCTTGTAAGAAAGCTCGTTCAGCCTTTCAAGGATTTTAGCCTGTACGTAAAAAGGGCTTTCGGTCTCCATAACCCCCAGGCGGTGTTTCATATGCGGATGCACGTACCCCTTGCCATTGAGGAACCAGCCCTTTCCGGTGGCCACGTTGTAGTGGAGCTCATCGGCATCAAGGTGGGCCATAGGGTCGTTAAAAGTGACGTGGCCCTTGGCAACTACTTCGCCGGTCGACTGATTATAAGAAGCCTGGTCGGCCGTAAGCTGCATTTCTTTGTAAGTCAAAACGACATTCCCACGCAGGGTGTAGACATCCCCCTTCATTTCCTGGGTTACCGAACTGACGGTCGCCGTAGAAGCCTTGTCCATAAGGCCGGGAGGAGCGGGCAGCGATTGTCCAAACCCTTCAAAGGAAAGGGACAACAGCAGTAAGACAAACGGCGTTGCCAGCCAGAATCGGGAAGTTCTGTGCCGGTCGGAAAAGTAGTTAATGAGGCCCATCACATTTGTCAAAAGTTGTATTCTACCCGCAAATCCTTTCTTGACGCGCATGAATTTGTTAAGATGTTTCGGGAACTTTGCTGGGAGGCTCAAAGGGGGGGTTCCGGTCGCAGTGAAATGTCCTAAGTGTGGTTTTATCAGCTTTCCGGGAAAAGAGGAGTGCAAGAAGTGTGGCCATCACTTCACTCAGGTGAATGGTCCGGTTGAGGGAATTCCGCCGCTTTTTCACCGTCTCGGTCCGGAATCAGAAGCCCCGGTCGAGCCGGAGCCGGAACCAGAATCGCCACTGGACAAGACAGAGCTGAGCGAAGAGGAATCCGGCAGCCTGGACGTGGAACTGGAACCTCAGGTCACCCTCCCAGACCCTGTTCAACCTGAAGCAGAGATCCCATCCCCAAGGCCCGCGCCTCGCCCGGGTCTTTCTCCCTGGCAGGAGGAGCTCGCCGACCGCGTGCAGGAATATCGCCAGCGCCGTGCGCGCCTGAACAAGGAGTCGGAGCGCGGCCACAACGCGCTGAACCTGGATTTCGGACCCTCCCCGCCCAAACCGGAAGATCCCCGGCCTCATTTGATCGAGTTCCCGTCCGCGGATAGTTCGGCAAGCCACCCAAAGCTCAGGCCTGAATTCCGCCCTGCCCCTCCGTCGTTTGGTATGGGCAGCTTTGAATCCGCCTTTCTGGAAGGCGAAGAAGCAGTGGAGGTCCCGCCACCACCACCGCCTCAGCCAAATCCCGGTACCGATACGGGGCCGCTTGAAATTGAACTGGGACCTTCCAAGAGTTCGCTGCCAGTTCCCGACGAAGACGGACCCGCCTCCGTTTCCATCGCCCAGATGAAGATGCGCTTTTATGCCGCTTTGATTGACGCCCTGGTCCTGTTGTCCGCGGGTGGGATCTGCGCG
>JAJYJL010000097.1:7575-12371 GCA_021789565.1 Acidobacteriota bacterium | reverse complement strand
AGGTTGCCCCTTTCGTTCAGAAAGTGCTTGGGAAATCTGGTTCGCTCCGGTCCCTGCCGAATACAGCGACCTTTAGGAGCCTCATTTGCCCTCGGCAATGAGCCGCGAAAAGTTCCCACGGAGAATAAGCTCTTTTGCCGAGTCAGCGATTCGAGACGTTAAGACGTGCGCCAAGGTCATGGACGCCTCAAGGTAAGGCAAGTCTGAACCGAACAGAATCCGCTCCGGCCCCACTCGCTCCACGCAACGTTCCAAAATGAGCCGATGACGCTGAGAGCCTGAGAGATCCAAATAAAGGTTCGGAGCCTCCAAGGCGGCCTCAATAGCCTGATTGTACCCGTTCCAAGTAACTCCCGAATGTCCCAAAAGAATTCGTGCCTGGGGATATTCCCTGGCCAGGCCGGGGAAAAGCAGCGGCCCACACAAGGGGTCCGAATCCCACGTATGCACAAGGACAACGGCATGGGTAGCGTTTGCGTATTCCCAGATGGGCCGATAGTTTGCCCCGATGACCGGATAGTGATGTAACGCAGGATGCAGCTTGATGAGCGGCGGCTGATGGAAATAGGCCCAACGGTTGAGTTCCTCAATCGCCTGTCCGGGAGGGTTGGGGTTTACAGTGATGTAACCCATGAAGCGATCCGGATGGCGCTTCAGCACCTTATCGACTTCCGCATTCCCGCGCGGGCAGTCGTTGTAGCAGGCGAGCGTCGAGGTCACCGCCAGCCGCTCGATATTGAGGTGATCCATGACCGCCAGCATCGATTCCAGGTCGCACTTATAAGCGGGAAAATCGACGTGGGTCCCGAGATGTCCGTGGCAGTCCCATACGGCAATCGATTTCATTCTTGGGCTTCTCCTGGCTGATTGCGACAATTCGCGAGCAGCCGCTGAAGGTTGCCCCCGGCAATGGCCTTCCGCGACTCCTCGGGGATGCGAGCGCTGGCCAGCACGCCAAGGGCCGCTGCGGGCGTATAGAGCGGCAGACGTGTGCCAAATAGTATCCGTTCCGGCCCGTATTGCTCGACAAATGCTTCGAGCTGCCGGTGGGCGAGATATGTTGCGCTGTCAAAATACAAATGTGGAAAGCGCTTTATAAGAGGGAACAAATAGTGGTCCGCCCGATAGCCCACTTCAAGCAGCACCAAAACCAACCGAGGGAAAGCTTCCATCAGCGAGACCAACTGCCCCCAGTCGATGTCCGCCCGCGCCATGAGCGTTACCACGGAATGCTCTTCCAGATATTCACAGAGCGGACCCACACACCACCGCTCCAGTGAATAATTATGCTGGTTAATACCCGGGGTCAGGCGCACGGCGCGTGGCCGGCGCGCGGCCAGTTCTTCAACCGACCGTGGGTCCGGCAGCGCCGCCCAAGCCGGTATCAGGCGTGGCCTGAGATCACGCTGCAGGGCCTGATTCCCGTTTCTGGCATCGTACTCTTCCGCCGTCCAATGCGATACGATCGCTTCTCGTATCGAAAAGCGATTCATTTCCTCAAGCAAGTCGTCCGACTCTAACGCCAGTTCCCCGTGGATACCCGAAGGACCGATGCGGGCATTAACGTCAAGGAGGTTCCAGTTTGAAATGTCTTCCAGCAGAGGGTCGGCAATCGAGTTGGGCACAGTGTCCTCCCGACGTAAAGTCCGGCATGTCTTAATCTTTTCGCAACTCTCAAACACCTCGTTGGAGCCATATGCTGCCTGCCGATGATCCACCATAGGCTCGTCGACCAACTTCCGGATCTTGTGGAACGCCTCAACAATATCTTCGACGTCCCGCCGAGTATCAAGAAAAAAAACTGGTCAACTCAGATACCGTGGCGACATAAGCACTCACTCTCAGGCAGATTCAGGGAATCGTGATCCTGCGCAGCCTCCCATCACGAACTGACCTGTGAGGGTAGAGATGCGGCACGGAAGAATGGGGTTGCAATAGATACGTGGGCACTGAGGGAATGCCTTCGCCGGCAAGGACCCGCAGGAAAAGGTCACGACCAAGCCCGCCGAATTCCTCTGAATCATAGCGCAAGGTGACGAGGTAATAGGGATTGCCGGTCACTCTTGGGTCCTCCTTCCTGACGCGGGGGCCCCTTGATGGATTGCAGAAGGCCACGCGAGTGCGCGACCTTCACTCTGCGGATATCGGTTTGCTCAGGCAATTTGGCCAATTGGGCAATCACCCCCCGACTGGAAACCTGTCAAACAATAACTGCCGCCCAGCAGGGCGAACTCCATGCTATCAACCTCCTCACCCCTTGGCTGGCCTGGCGGCCGAGGTGTAGTTCAACGTCGTCGAAATCTGCGGCTTTACCCCCCTTAGCACCTCACCTAATGCCCGGTCACTATCGGAGCGTATCCGGCCCTCGGGAAATTTCTTCATGTAGCCAACCTGCTCGCGCATATCAATGAAGCTGATAAATGAAGCTTTTCACTATGCGCGTGCGTCACGCCAGTTGTGCCAGGATCATTTCGCCCCTGTCCGCTTAACAGCTCGATGACCCTAAACATCCTTATCCACCACCGAAGCATAGTTCCTTGCAGGCATCGAATCTTTCAATGGCTACTTATACTCAATTCTCTTTCCTATTGTAAAGCGTGATATGGCAGACCCCTCAGAAGTGTTCTCCGCTTTAGAATCGCGTTGACACGGCATGGTGTACTTTCCTTCATACAAGACTGTTTACGAGCCATTGAAAGATAAAGGGAGACAGTTTACATCGCTTGAGGCCATGTCTCAGCACCAGCAAGCGTTTAGGATACCGAGAAGGCCTGCGGGTGCTTGCTCATCGTACTTCCCAATCCAAGTCAACACCGCGCGTATCCATTGGATACAGCTGGTCAGCAAGCTGTGGCGTGATCATCTGATGTTTGGCGTACACTGCGGGCGGGACATGTTTCTTATGCAATAGATCAATGGCTAGCCCAAGCAGGTCTTCACCGTAATGCTCCGGGAAAAAAGCGATAGTGCCGATTAATCGCGATCCGGGGCGCCGCAATTCTGCCCTGGCTTCAGGAATTGCTCCCAGACCCACTGCAACGCAGTGCTCAGAGCGCCCAGCCTCTTCAAACGCTCGCAAGGCGCCAAGCACAGCCGGGTCATTGACCCCTACGATCAGGGTCTTCAAGGAAGGCTTCAGGCGCAGATGCTTCCGGATCCTCTCAAATGAGCGATGGAATTCGCCGCGTGTGTCCAGGCAAACACGAGAAATTGCAGGCAACGTTTCTCGTATGGCAGCTTCTGCGCCCGAAAGGCGCAACTGTGGTAAAGGACCGGCAATTTCCAGCCCGAGCAGCAGCAGATCCTCAGCCTTGCCCTGCCAGTTCTTTTTCACCCACCGCACAAGAGCCTGTCCTGCAAGTCGGCCAACGTTATAGTTATCAACGCCGTAAAATGTGGCACCGGGGTGCGGAATTTCGACCGCGATCAATGGAGTACCCGCAGTTTGGAACAGCGCCGAAATCAGCGGAGCAACCTTTATGTAGGTTTGGAATTCGATTGCAACGTCCACCTGCTCGGAGATCAGTCGTTCGGCCGCCTTTAACGCAGCCTTGGCACTGTAATGATTATCGACCTGAATCAGATCTACATTGTTTTTCTCCGCTGCACGACGCAGGCTGTCGCTCACAGCCGCCGAGAACGGTGAATCCGCACTCTGAGCTGCGTATCCAAGGCGAAACCGCTTTCCGCTCATCAACCTAACGTTCAAGCAAAGGCGGCGGGCATCAACCCTTCGCAAGAGACCTTCTTCCTCAAGCGTATGCACAAGCCGGAACACAATCGTCTTTTCGATTTTCGTTCGCGCCGAAATTTCAGCCAGTGTCAGCCGTTCTTCATGATCGGCAAATGCCTTCAGCAATGTGCACGCCTTGCGCACTGTTTGCAGCCGATGTCGTCCGGCGCCCTCTGCCCCGCTCCGAATTGCCTCCCTTGTTGGCATCGTGGCGGGAATCATATCAGTGCGTTTTGCGCAATACAAGTGTTCAGATAGTCCTCTACGAGTCCCAACCAGAGAGCATTTTGACCTAATATAATCAGCAGCTTGAGTGCAACCCACAACAGTTCTGCATTCTAAGAATAATGCGATATGCGCAATATTGCTAAGGAGATCACATCACGATTGACTCGTACGGAAGAATGGTGTTTCTTTACTCTTAACTGAATGTGGGGTTCGGGTGTGCAAAATAGCGAATATTTCATCTGAAGAGAAGGGCACGCGAACATCGCAGTGCGTAACCAAAGAGAGGTAAGGACTGATGAAAATCACGAGCATTAAGCTCTATCGCATCCGTTCCGGTAATACGGGTGAAAAGGGTGCCGAAGTTGGCGAGTCGCAATACTGGGGCGGCGGTTGGCAGACGAATTCCCTGATTGCAAATCCCATGTCTCTTTATCCGGCGTATGCCGGAATTCGCACGCAGTGGATGGGTCCAGGACAGGACCCTTACGCAATCGAGTTGCTGACTGACGAAGGAATAACCGGATTTGCGGCAAATTACGGCGGCGGCGCATACGCAAGCGCCGTCATAGCCCGGCATCTGAGTCGGTTCATCATCGGTCAGGATCCATTCAACATAGAGCTGATCTGGGACCAGATGTACCGCGCCATGATGCCTTACGGGCTCGGCGGAGTCACCTCGATGGCAATCAGCGGTGTGGACCTGGCGATCTGGGACCTTATCGGAAAGTCGCTGGGCCAGCCTGTCTACCGCCTGATTGGAGGCCAGACGAAAGAATCCATCCCGTGCTACATCACCACGCATCCCGATGTTGCCAGCCATTGGAAAGGACGTGGC
>JAJYJL010000097.1:0-7565 GCA_021789565.1 Acidobacteriota bacterium | reverse complement strand
CATGGGGAGTTGCGGACGGCAGAACAGGCCTGAAGCGCATGCAGCAGTGCGTTGAAAAGACCCGGCTTGCAATCGGTGATGATATGGAATTGATGATCGACTGTTACATGTCGTGGGACATGGAGTTCTCGGCACGCCTCGCGGACCGCATCCGCGATTGCGATGTGAAATGGTTCGAAGATCCCCTCCCGAACGGCTGGGCGGAGCCGTTGAACGCTGAGTTGCGCAGCCGCATCAATCCGATCCAGGTAGCGATAGGCAACCTGGAATTCGACTACAAGGCCTATTATTCGATTCTATCCAGACGCGCGTGCGACATAATTCAGCCGGAACTGCAGTGGTGTGGAGGCCTGACCGCAGTACGCAGGATTGCGGCGATGGCACGGCCTTATGACATCCCAGTGGTGCCGCACGGATCCGGCGTCTATAACTATCACTTCGTGATGTCGAACGTGAACTCGCCCTATGCCGAATACCTGACGGTGGGGGATGGAACCAAAGTTCGGCCGATCTTCGATGCTGTCGTCGGTGAGCCGTTACCGGAAAACGGCCGCATTAAGCTTGGCGATAAGCCTGGATTCGGCGTCGAGTTAAATCCGGATTACCTGGAGCCCATTGCATGACAAGCAGCGGGACGCGAGGGTTTGCTTCACGAAAAGTCCGCTGTGGCGTGATCGGAGCTGGGTGGTGGGGCACTTATGCGCACATCCCTGCCTTACTAGACCATCCTGATGCCGAACTTGCAGCAATTCAAACAAGGGGACAACCGGAAGCGCTGAAGGTGGCGCACGATTTTGGGATTCCACAGGCGTATTCCTCATGGGAGGAGCTACTCGCTAAGGAAACTCTCGAAGCGGTTGTGATCTGTAGTACTCCAAATCTGCATTACGAGCAGGCCCGCGCCGCACTCCAGAGAGGTCTGCACGTCCTGGTGGAAAAGCCGATGACCTTTACAGCCGCGCAGGCCCGCGAGCTGGTTTCGCTGGCTGATCAGGAAGAAAGACAACTCCTCATCAGCGCACCCTGGCACTACACACGCCATGGGCAACAAGCGCGGCAGATCCTGGCAGCCGGGCAACTCGGTGAAGTCCGGCTGGTCAGTGTCCTGATGACCAATCCGGTGGCCCATCTGATCCGGGGCGCCGGCGCGGAACCAACCCATGCAGCGGAGGAACCCTATATGAAACCCCTTCCGGGAACGTACAGCGACCCGAAAATCGCCGGGGGCGGCCAGATTTATACACAGGTTTCGCACGTCGCTGCGTATCTGACATTCCTGACGGGCGCGAACCCCTCACAGGTCTTTGCCCGGTTTCACAATGATGGCGCAGGCATGGACATCTATGACGCACTGACCATCCAGTTGGAAAACGGCTGTCTGGTTTCCGTTGCAAGCACGGGAGCGACGTCAGTTGATCAGAGAGATTTCGAAGTGCGGGTCTATGGCACCAAAGGGATGCTGTTTCTCGAGCTCTGGCAAGGGTCGATGAAATTCGTCCCGCTGGACGGGAGTTCTGCTACCGACTTCCCCGCCCTCTCCCCAGACGAGATTTATCCGGAGAGAGCCCCAGCTGCAAATCTGATCGACTGTGTGCATAATCCCGAAGCCAACCTGTCTCCTGGCACGTTGGGGCTTGCAGCAATGGAAGTAATCGAGGCCGCCTGCCTGTCGGCACGGACAGGTGAAAACATCACAGTCAGGCCCCTGCAGGGAACTTCTAGATGACGTCAAGAACCGTACTCCGCGGCATTGCCTGGAACCACAGCCGTGCACTCCCACCGCTGGTTGCAACGGCCCAGCGGTTTGAGGAACTCCACGCAGAAGTTGAGGTTCGATGGGAGAAGCGAAGCCTGCATGATTTTGGCCACGCAGATCTGGCCTCCCTTGCCAGCCACTGCGATCTTCTGGTCATTGACCATCCGGCGATGGGAGAAGCATACGATTCTCATGCCCTCGTCGATCTCTCGGAAACATTTGAGGCTGCGTTTCTCACAGAGCTTGCGGCGGACTCGTGTGGGCGCTCCTATGAGAGCTACTGCTACGAAGGAAAAGTATTTGCGCTTCCAATTGATGCCGCAGCACCTGCGGCAAGCTATCGCATGGACATCCTGCAACACGCTGATGTGGAAATCCCTCAGACATGGAACGACGTTCTGAACCTCTCCCGAAAGAAGCTTGTCGTAATGCCGGGGTTTCACGCGGACGTTTTTCTGAACCTCATGGGCGTATGCGTCTCACTTGGGGCCAGCATCGCGGAGGCCGGCGATGAATTAGTGGACCTCGGCACAGGGCGGGAATCCCTGGAATTGTTGCGCGAACTTGCGAGTTACATGCCCGCGGAAATCTACGAGTGGAACCCGATCGCGGTTTATGAAGTTATGGCAGCCGGTGATCGTTATGCTTTTTGCCCCTTTGCCTTCAGCTACAGCAACTACTCCCGCGCCGGTTTTGCAAAGAACCTCATCTTGTTTTCAAACCCCGCGCCCCTTGGCCAAGGCCGGCCTTTTCGCAGCGTCCTGGGCGGAACCGGCATAGCGATATCGGCGTCGTGCCATTCGACCGAGATTGCTCTTGATTACGTAAGGCAACTCACAAGTGAGAAGTGGCAACGTACGCTCTATGGGTTGAGCGGCGGGCAACCTGCCAGGCGTAGTTCGTGGAAGGATGAAACTCTCAACCGGGTCAGCAATGGGTTTTTCGAGCGGACCCTGGACGGCCTTGAATCGGCGTACGTACGCCCGCGTTATCCCGGTTATGTCCAATTCCAGGCGGAGGCCGGAGTACCGATTGTGCGATACCTGCAAGGCTATGGAACCCCTGCCAGTGCACTCGATCGACTGAACGCACTCTACCGGCAGTCCCAAAAGGCGATTCACCCAGGTCAATAAACATGAGGCTTAAGCTTGCCGTATCGGACTATACATTCCCCAAGCTCAAATGGGAGCAGGCACTAAGACTCGTGTCTGATCTCGATGCGCAGGCCGTGGATATCGGGCTCTTCGCCGGCCGTTCCCACATTCGGCCGGAAGAAGTTCTTTCGCAGCCTGCAAAAGCGGCAGACAAAATCCTTGCGACTGTTCATTCGCACGGCCTGGAGATTGCGGGTATTTTTGGACAGCCAGGAACAACTTTCGAGGAGAAGGCAGTCAATCATCCAGACCCCGCAGAACGGAAGATCGCATCGGATTTCTTCTGGCGCTTCCTGGAGCTTGCCGCCCATTGCAGGGCGAAACACATGACACTTCTCCCCGGTGTCCATTTCGAGGCTGAGAGCTATGACCACTCTCTGAACCGGTGCGCAGAAGAACTGGTGTGGAGAGTCGAAGAGGCATCAAAACTCGGCATCGTTTTGAGTGTCGAGCCACACGTCGGTTCTATCATCTCGAAACCATCGCAGGTACGCCGTTTGCTCAAGCTGGCACCGGGCCTGACACTGACCTTGGACTATGGGCATTTCACTTGCCAGGGGATCGCAGACGATGAAATCACGCCGTTGCTTGCGCATTGCTCTCACTTCCACGCGCGAGCGGCTTGTTATGGAAAACTCCAGGCTCCGCTCAGTGAGAACACGATCGATTTTGCCCGCGTCCTGAACGCCATGGAACGGTCCTCCTACCAGGGCTACGTGGCTGTCGAATACGTATGGTCCGAGTGGATGGCATGTAATCAGGTGGACACCCTGAGCGAAACCATCCTGCTGAGGGACCATCTGCGCAGAGCCATCGACGGCTAAGCCGGAGTTTCTCTTAACCATGTCCGTGGCGCATGTTGAAAACCTGGCGTCAATGCGTTAAGAGATCCCGCAGTTCTCTTAACTCCTTCTTGCGAGCGGAGCCAGAATTTGCTGGCTATAGGCAAGGATGCACCCAGGCGAGAGAGGGCGCGTCTGCCCCAGAAATTGCGGCGGCCGGCCGGTCTCTTTCGCTTCCTTCGGATTGTTGACTCCCCAGAGAGACCAGATGTCACCGTAGCCGACGGAGTCCGGGTTCTTGTCCTGAGCGTCGTAGAACGCCTTCAGTACATTCCTGGCAACGTCCAGGTAATGCTGCTTTCCCGTTTCACTCGCCAGGACAGCAAGAGCATACACGGCCAGTCCAGCTTCTCCGATGGCGCCCTTGATCTCCCCCGTAATGCCAAACGTGTAGAAGATCGCCTTGTCTAGAGGCTCCACAATTTCCGGCTTACGCGTCACGGCATAGTAATTTGCAAGCGCCATCATCGCGTGTTCGACAAAGCCCTCGATTCTCGGCTGCTGAAGATTTCCCATATAGGCCGGCCAGCTTCCATTCGGTTTCTGGAGCTTCAGGAACGCATGGACGGGAGCTGCTGCCGCGTCCAGGTATTTCTGGCGCCCGGTGTACTGGTAGAACTGGCACATCATGTGGAGGTAAACCGAACCCGTGCGAGCGTCAGTCTCTTCAAAGTTGATTTTCCGCTTCAGCAGGTACCCTCCGCAGTCGTTGACCCATTTGTCCACGACCGGGTCGGCACTCACGCCAGACCACACTAGTGCTCCCCAAAGCCAGGAATGATCGGGCTCTCCGGCATCTGCCGTGGCCACGTAACAGTGACCGTAGCTGTGAGTCCACACACCCCAATCCGTGTGGTGTTTAATGTCCACGTCAAGGAGGTGCCGAGCTACAATCTCAACACGCTTCCACGCAACTGGATGCCCGGTTCTGTAGTAGTAGAGAAGAAGCCCCAACAACTGGTCCCGTTCGTTGTTCTGCCAATAACCTTCCCGTGGCATCTCGCCCAGCCGCCCCCATTTCGTCCCCGGCGTGCACAGATAGTCCGTCGCCGCCGTGAAATATTTCCAGTCCCCGTAGTCAAACTTGCCGTAGCACTTCATTGCATCAATATTCCGGTCCAGCCAGTCGTAGCAACCTTTGTAGAGCTTCTCGTAAAGAGGGAATCGTTGCGGGTCGCAGGGCCATAAGAGCCCCAGTGCGCCACTGGCTGCCACATACTGCGGGTCAAGATGGCCCCTCACCGGTTCCAGGCTCTTGCCCCACCACTTCTTCTCAAACCTCGATCCTTCTCCCTTCCCGCCCCATACCCCCAGCACCATCTCCTGCGTCTTCGCCAGCCCCTGCACCGCGTCCAGACTCTCCTTCTCCTCGTCCACAAACGCCACGTACGGATGCGGCAGCACCGGCGTGTACTTCGTCTTCACATAACGCTGCTCCCCATCTGGGTTCGCCGGCAGCACCGGCTTGCTCAGCAAGTGCTTCATCCCCCGCTCCGGCCACAACCCCACCCTCAATTCTCCGTCCCTCAGCTCGATCTCGTTCGGATACTCCTCCCAGAAGTTCTTCACCCACACTCCCAGACATCTCTCCTTACTCTCCACATACAACCACCCCGGACACCGCTCCCCGTTGCATCCCCCGCTCGACAGGTTCTGTATCCTCCCGTCCGGATTGTGCTTCTTTGCCCAATACCAGTTGTAGTCCTCCTGCAGCAGATACATCGGCCAGTCCTTCAGAAACGGCCCGTCATACACCCCCGTCTCGCATCCGAATACCAGCCGCTCCGGCTCAAATTCATACGGGAACTTCAGCCGGATGTCCCGCACCTGCTCCGACCGCTTCTCCGTCCCATTGATCCATGTCAAAGTCAGATAAACTTCTCCCCGCCCCCGGTACACCCGCCATCGCGCAATGTAATCAAACAGCCCCTCCCCATCCTCTCCCCGGCACTTCCCTTCCACCCGCACCGATGCCCGCACCGGCCCTCGTTCTTCAATCTCCACCTCCCGGCTCTCTCCCTCCAGCATCGCCCGGAACTTCCTCCCGTCATGCCGCGTCAGTACCAGGTCGCTCCCGCACTTTACCACCGCTACCATCTTCCCGTCCCCGCCCGGCGCACTGATCGCTTCCAGCCATCCTCCGCCGCCCTGGCGCGCCAGACGCAACTCCACCTCTCCACTCCCCATCACCACCTGCCCATTCTCTTCCCGCACCAGCTCCGGGCCCGAAACATCTTCTCCTTCCCGCAGCAGGTATTCTCCCGGACCTGCCTCCGCCTCAAACACCACCGACAGCCATCGCACGCTTCCATCCGGCCACTTCATCCCCGCACGCTTCTGCGAAAGCACCGCTTTCCCCTCAGCCGTATACACCGCCCATTTCGAAATATCACGCACCTTCCCACGCCCGAACGGTACACTGGTTTCTACCGGAGCACCCAGCGGCGCCGGTCCTGCCGCTCCGGAAACATGAATCCGGATCCCCTCCTTCCCAGGTTCCGCAGCAACTGACCCGCTCGCCATCACCGGCCCCACCGACAATGCCACCCCAGCTCCCACCGTCCTCCCCAGAAATCCCCGCCGCGTGTACTTCGACAAACTGTCACTCACTTTAAGGCTCCTCTAGTCATCAACAAAACATCCAGGTCCCAGGAAACTGTAGCAAGCTGATACGAAATTCTTCGAAGATCCGGGTGGCGCCCACACTTTTCCATGTGTCTAGTGGGCGTGCTCTTTCTGCTGTGGATTGTCCCCGGGCTTAAGGAAGGTGATTCGCAGTCGCGATACCCCGGCAAGAAACAGGCGTCCGGTCCTGCCCACCAGCGTATCCGTCTCTCCCGGACCGTCGCCAACCACTTCGGGATACCAGCCGTTTGCCATTTTCGTCGGCGAGAGATTTGTTCCTTCCATATTCTCTTGAATCTCCGCCTTGTCAATAATTTTTATGGGCTTACTCCAGCCATTCGGATCACTGATGTGACGGTTGAAGCTGATGTAAATCCCGTCCGAGGTCAACTGCGTGTCAACCGCATGGTTCAGCAGCATCACATAGGTGTGCAGATACGTGTTCCAGTGAATCGCAGGCCCCCAGAACATTTCTCCATCCGCATGGGAGTAATCTCTCTGGGCGGGGAAAACAGGTGTCAGATGGCCGCCCAGGCCTGGCTGGCTCCAACTGCCCCTGTACCACTTCATGACTTTTCCGGAAGGATTGTTCCGATCGGCAACAGGCACGCGGGCCGCAAAGACGCCCTGCTCCTCAAAACGGGAATCGTAACTTGTTCCGTAAAAATAGAAATACTTGCTCTCATGGTCGGGGAGGAATGTAAAGTCGCCGGTGCCACCCGCATCCCAGGGGCTTGCCGTGTCACATTTTATTGCCGATGGGTTAGCATAAATGATGTATCCCAAATCATCCCAGGTCTTGCCGTTGTCGCGTGAACGTATCCAAGCAATCCGGGGGGCTGTAGGCAGGTGATTGTTGGTAACGCAGAGCGCGTCAGGTTCATAGTGATAGGCGCCGTATAAGGTTCCGTCTTCGCTCACCCATGTGGCTTCAATCCAGATGTACAGCCGGTCATCCGTATCGCCCAGGTGCACAAGCGTGCGGTAGCCCAGATGCGCAACGTCAGGGCCTGAAGAAACATACTGGTGGCCGCCGGCGGAGTTGATCAGGTAGAGTTTCCCCTTATCCCAATGGACGGGGCTGTTGGAATCAACACTGTGCATCAGGACAAAAGGGGCCTTACTCAGAACCACACTGGGGAGACCATCTTCGGCCGGCACATCATTCTTCTGCCCATTCGCTTGTCC
>JAJYJL010000096.1 GCA_021789565.1 Acidobacteriota bacterium | reverse complement strand
TCTCACCCGTCGAAACGGGCCGTCGTGATTCAGAGGGACCACCAGCGCGCGCAGGTTCTCACCGGACAATTCCGGTTCGAAACCGCCCGCCGAAGCCGCCCAAGCTGCAGGGCCGCGAACGTCAAACACCGCTGAGCGGACGTTCATTCGCGCCGCCCCTGCCACAAGCACCTCAAATATCTGCCCGGCGTACTTGGCGTCGGTTAGTTTTCGGACACATGCAAGAATACTGGCAGGCGAGAGGGCATTCGGTGCATTACAGCTTGGAAGCTGCCCTATCAGGTGCGACGCCGCTTCTTCCAGTTGCTGCTGCCCGCTTTGCAGCAATCTTAGACTTTGACCGAGCCGTGAAATCTGTTCGCCCTGCCGCCTCAAAGCTCCGCTGAATTGCTCATAACCCTGCACGACTGCGCCAGATGTCAGGTTTGATTGTGTGGTTGCCAACCGCAAAATCCTCGACTTGCTCCCCCTCGCGTCTCTTTTATCGTAACGCCAAAACCAGTCATGTCAACAGCCATCTCGGCGCCGGGCATAAACATTAAGAAACACTTATTTTGCACTGCGATTTTACAGCCTCTGCGCTGGCGTTGGTTATGTTGACACACCGTTCCCTGAAGCACATACTGAAGTCGAGGGGGCGTTCCGGTTTCGACGGAAGCTCTCGCGTTCGAAAGGCACGTCGGGGGTCCACGCCACCCGTAATCGGAGTGGAACAACATAACTGCCAATACGCAGTTTGCTTACGCTGCCTAAACAAGGCTAGCGCGTCTCATCCGCTAACGCCCGCGGGGCGGAATGAGGCGTCATCCAGCGGGCTGGCCTGGGACCTGACGCCTGAGGGTTCCGGGTGAGATCCGGGCAACCGGATCAGGCTAGCCGGCGGTTCGTTCTTGCTCGTTCCTGAGGGCCGCTGGCGAAAGCATCAAGCGAACGCGATAAGCGTGTAGGCTTTCGAGCGTAAGGCTTTTCGGACGGGGGTTCGACTCCCCCCGCCTCCACCAAATAACTACTGCCGTATCAGTCAGATGCAGCTGTGAAAATCTACTGTGTACAAGATATGTACAAGATGCCAGCTAACCATCTGAAAATAGGCGGTTTCTAAAGCCTTCCTTTTGCGAATTCTGCGTTTTCTGAGTTATCCCCAGCGGTATTCTTGTCAGATTCTGTGGGTGTGGTTTGATTGGGATATGAAGGTCGAAGGAGTAATTAAAAAGGGGATAGCAAAGATCCGGAGGCTTGATATTGAGGAACAGAAGTTCCTACGGCGAGCGGACGGTATTCTCCAATCGTCAGCGGTCGGCCAAGCGCCCCCCGTTTACCACGAAACACTAGATCATGCCCGAGATGTCCAAGCGAGTAAGGCGGCGATATGGAACTCCATACGGTCTCAGTTGGTGAATGGAAAAACGTTGTGGCAACGTGCCATTAATGGTGGCCACGTCTTTAAATTATGGGGGCCAGAATCACACCTACAGTTGAGCGCAGACGATATCGAGTCGATTCTGAACTTATAAAGGGGACTTCATCCGTCCACGAAAGAGCCGCCTGAGGCGAGACCAAAGCCTCCTGTTCCTCTCTTGCTCGCGCGCAATATCCTTCTGCTCCCTCCACTCCTGAAGTGTTTTCCGAACTCGCTCTGCGTCGAGGCCTACCTTCCAAGTTGCATATCCCTCGCTCACAAGCTTTTCGGCCATCTCGACGCCTTCGTTCTCCGCTGCGCCCTTTAGGGCTTTGGGATTCTTGTTTGGATCTAACGCCGTCGAAATAAGGATAAACTCCTCGAGCCCCCGGGCAATTTCCTTATCGTATGCTTTTTCGGTCGGCTCAATGAGTTGCCACACTAAGTCGGTCTTAATTCTTACCCATGACAAGTTTCTCTGCAAAATGGTCTGTTCTTTTACTGCTTTCCGTGCGTCGTTAATTGCCCAAACGCCGAAGCCCGCCGTCGCGAGTATTCCTCCGATGCCCAAGATTGCGTCTGTATTCATGGCTCGACATTCTACTACCGTCCGAAGAGGGAAGGGATAGCCCGTGTACAAGAAATGTGCAAAGAGTCCACGAAAGCTGAGGTTGTAGTGTTTTGCGCGCCTCGTATTTTCAAGAAGTTATTTAGTATCAGTGGGGTATAATCTTCCGACTCCCCCCTCCACCATAGTAAAACCTTAGTAGTAAATAGCTTAGATAACCCGAAACATCGCCATGTGTCAGATACTTGGCAGTCGCCGCCCACTTATCCACACGTGCCTACTTGCAGGATTCTATGGGTGTGATTTGATTAGGGTAGGTTGGTTCCTTCATGTTGGCCTGCTGTGGGGCTTCCCGGAGCTCGGAGTGAGTACTGGGGCAGGCGCAAGAAGTCCTCGGAGGTTGGAGGTATTACGTGCCCAAGCAGCATGGAGACCTGTTCCGAACGCACGCCGCCAAGCGGGTTTTCGCGCGTACAACGGTATAGGAACGCCAGGCCCGCACACATTGAAAGAGTAGCTTTGCCTGTGGCAGAATACTTGCCAATGCTGTCAGATTGGCTAAACCAAGCTGGGTGGGCACATGGAAATTTGGTCGCGGCTGTCTCCAGGAAGGTCCCCAAAGATATTTTTCCTGATTGCCCTTGGCAGTGTTTGTCTGTGGGGGCAGACCCCGATTAATCATAAAGCAAGCCTCATGCATGGCAGTTCTCAGGGGATTGACACGGTCGTTGAACAGGCCCAAGCAGCACTGCGGGCCGGGAACTACGCCGTTGCTATTGAACGCCTCAAGGAACTCGCCAAAGCAGCCCCTGATATCGGGGAGGTCCATTCGAATCTCTGTATTGCGTATTACTTTTCAGGGCGTTTCGTCGAAGCTACCGATGAGTGCCGTACGGCAGTGAAGCTGAAACCAGCCTTGGTAAACGCGGAGTATTTCCTCGGTGCAAGTCTTGCCGAAAGCGGTTATTGCAACGAAGCCTTGCCTCATCTGGAAAGAGGTTTCCGCAAGGTAGTAGACAGGCAATTGAAGCGCATTTTGGGCACTGATGCCCTCCGTTGTTTTATGGATCTCAACGAAGCAGACAAGGGTGTAGACCTTGATCAGGCGCTGATTCGTGAATTTCCTGATGATCCGGACATCCTCTATCTGAGTGCCCACCTCTATTCGAACCTTTCTGCCAGCGCGTCGCAGCATCTGTTGGAAGTTGCTCCCGGATCGTACCAGTTTCACCGTATGGACGCCGAGGTATTGGAGTTGCAGGGAAAACCGGACGACGCGATAGCTGAGTTTCAAAAGTCTCTTGAGATCAATCCGCACGCAGCGGGGGTTCATTACGCCATTGGCAAGTTGCTTCTCCAGCGCGGTCCGTCAAGTCTCAGCAAGGCCCAGGAGGAATTTGAAGAGGAACTGAAAATCGACCCCGGAAACGCCGATGCTGAATTCCAGCTTGGGCAGATTGCTGGAAGCCTCCGTAACTGGAGCGAGGCCCTCGTTCACCTGAGGCGGGCAATCGAACTAAACCCAAAGTTAGTGGCCGCGCAGATTGCCCTCGCAGAAGCTTACGTGTCAACAGGGCACGTTGCGGATGCTGTTGCTCCCCTGGAGCGCGCGGTTGAGGCCGCTCCCGGCAATCCCATTGCACACTACAGGCTGTCCGTTGTGTTTCGCCGCCTGGGACGCACTCGGGAAGCGGAGCAACAGCTTGAAGCGTACAAAAAAGTTGAAAACGACCTCCTGCAATCGAAACAGAGGATCCGGGGAAGTGTTGCTGATGGTCTAGCCAATTCAAATGAGGGAGCCACGGACCACTAGTTTGTGGTCCTGCTTTCTGCCGCTCCCCAAAAGCCAGCGAATGGATCGAAGGTTTTTCTTCAAATCTCTACTCGCCTCGGGCATTTCCCTTTGCGGACAGCGGAACCTTCGCGGCCAGGGAATGGCTTCACGGGGTGTTCCACCTGCGCCGCGCCCAAAATTTTCCGGGCGACCGTGGGACGTGACGTTTGCTGATGTCGCTCCACATTCAGGCCTGGCCCATCCTATCGTTTACGGTGAAGAGTTCGTCAAGCGTTACATCTTTGAGGCGAATGGGCCTGGTATTGCGTTTTATGACTTCGATAACGATGGCTGGCTCGACGTTTTTGTGCCGAGCGGGACGCTAAGAGGTGGAATTCCCAGTGGACAGCAGGCCCCCACCAACCGCCTTTACCGCAACAACCGCGATGGGACATTTACCGACGTCACTGGCCGGAGCGGACTGACCGAAACTGGCTGGTGTTACGGTGTCTGCATCGGTGATTACGATAATGACGGGCACGATGACCTGTTTCTGACCTATTACGGAAAAAACATTCTGTACCACAACAATGGCGACGGGACGTTTACTGACGTCACCCGCAGGGCCGGACTTGAGGAGACGAGGACGCGCTTCTCTACGGGGTGCACTTTTGTTGATTATGACCGGGATGGCTGTCTCGATCTGTTCGTTTCCCGGTACATTGGCCTCGACCTCAAGAATACGCCGATTGGAGGCCAGAGCCGTGCCTGCCAATTCGAGGGCGTTCCGATAGCCTGTGGCCCGATCGGTTTGCCAAAAGAAACCTGCTCGCTCTACCGCAATAATGGCGATGGAACTTTTAAGGAAGTTACTCATGAGGCAGGAATCGACAAAGCAGGAGGTCGTTATGGCCTCTCAGCCGTAGCTCTCGATTACAACAACGATGGATGGCCTGACATTTTCGTGGCTTGCGACTCCTCTCCAAATTTGCTGTTTCGGAACAACAAAGATGGAACCTTCACCGAACTCGCAATGGAGGCTGGCTGTGCTGTGAATGGAGATGGGCAGGAGCAGTCCGGGATGGGCGTAGGAGTTGGTGATTACGACGCCGATGGGTATTTGGACTTGTTCCTTCCGCACTTCAGCGGTGACACGCCGATTCTCTATCGCAACGTCAGAGGCAAATACTTTGATGATCTGACTTATCCCAGCGGTCTGGCCGTAAACACTCAGTACGTCTGCTGGGGCGTAGGATTTGTCGATCTCGACAACGACGGTTGGCTCGACATTTTTCACGTTACAGGGAGCGTCTATCCTGAAGTTGAAAGAGTCCACAAAGACTACAAGTTTATGACGCAGCGTGTTGTTTATCGGAACCTCGGAAACGGACAGTTTGAGGAGGTTTCAAATTTGTGCGGAGCCCCGGTGCTTGCTCCGCATTCCAGCCGTGGCTGCGCTTTTGGTGATTTTGATAATGATGGGAACCAGGACGTCCTGATCCTCAATATGAGTGAGCCGCCCTCCCTGCTTAGAAACAATAACTCAAGCGGCAATCGATGGCTCGTTATAAAGGCCGTTGGTACGCATTCAAATCGGTCGGCGATCGGAGCGCGGATTATTGTGACAGCAGGAGGTCGCCACCAAATCCGGGAGGTTATGAGCGGATCCAGCTACATTTCCCAGAGCGACTTGCGGCAGCATTTCGGTTTGGGCAGGGCTGCGAAAGCCGATGGAATCGAAGTCCGTTGGCCGAGCGGTCATGTTGACCGGATTTCAGGCGTCAACGCCAATCAATTTATCTCAATAGAGGAAGGCACGGGCTTGGTGCGTTCGCATGGGCGTAATTCTTAATTCAATGTCCTGCCGGTAGATCCCGGATTTCAGTCAAGTCTCATATATCAGCTGAGGGGGGCCCCGCTAGCTCTGACGTTTCTATTTCCCTGGTCGGTATCGGCAGCGATATCCAATCCCTTTCTGAGGGCCGAACGATAGTTTTTTTGCGGATAACATTTTGTCGGGACAAAGAGTGCCACCCCGGAGAGGCACTTCCTCTGTTAGTGACCTCCAACAGAAATTTCAGGCGCTGGCAGTACCCCGGAAAGAGCGTGTTGAAAATCGGTTCGAGCTTGAGTCTGCAGCCGTCCAGCCTCGGCCATTTCCCCCTTGGCCTTTTCACGCTCTCCGGCTTTCAGATAAGCCTGCCCTAGTTGGAAGTGCATTTTCGCACTACCGGGCTGGAGTCCTACAGCCCGTCGGAAGAAAGAAATCGCTTTAGCAGGGTCCCCCTTCTCCAGATAAACCTTTCCAACCCCGTCCAAGGAGTTGGGAAGCCTGGGGTTAATCGAGAGCGCCTTGTTGAACATCTGGAGGGCTTGGTCCTGATGGTCTTGCTGAAGATAGATGACCCCGAGACTTTCAAAACTCCAGGGTTGGCGGGGAGAGAAGGTTGTTTCCAGCCGAAATTCGGCAACGGCTCGGTCCAGTTGGCCCAAACGCTGACAAGCCACACCGAGATTGTAATGTGAGAACGGCAATCGCGGATTTAGACTGACAGCCTTCTCAAGCTCATCTCGCGCCTTCAGATTTTGGCCAAGGCTCAGGTATGCGACGCCCAGGAGCAAATGCATGGGGGCCGTGTCGCCACCCGCCTGAGTCATCTGCTCAAAAGTCTTGAGGGACTCGTCTGTGCGATTGCATTTGCCGTAGGCAACGCCAAGCTCAAAAAGAAAATCTGTATTGTTCCTTTCGGTGGATTTAAGAGGTTCTAGGGCGGCCAGTGCGCGGTCCCACTCCTCTTGCATGAAATAACACACTCCCAGCAGGTATTGCGCCTGGTGGTTCTCCGGGGTGGATTGTAATACGCGCGAGAATTCCGTAGCAGCCTTTCCAAACTCCTGCTTACGGTAATAGGCCAGCCCGAGATTCAGATTAAGTTCGATTATTTGGGGAGCGAGGGTCTTTGCCTTCTTAAAGGTCGCGATTGCTGAATCATAATTTCCGAGACGCATATAAACAACGCCCAGGTTGGAAAGAGCAGAAACGGAATGCGGATCCAATTTCAGGCACTCCAGGAATCCCGTTTCTGCGCGCTTGTAATCATGAGCCATCAAGGCCTGTTGGGCCGACTCGAAGACCACTTTCAGCCTGCTTGGCGATTGTTGCGCTGGCGCAACCCCGGGGGCCAGTATCAACCAGACAAAAAGCAGAAGGCAGGCCACTGGCGTTCGATTCACTCTAACGTCTCCTGGTCATCTATCATAGAGTCCGATCGCAGGCCCCGCAACGCTAATGCGCTGGCAAACCCGTATTGGGACCTGGGTGGAGCAATCCGTTGTTAATGCTGTCTGTCCCAGGCCGCATGATATTTTCTGGACCTCTTCTCGCACGTATCCGTCTGTGGTTGGTCGGTATCACCACGTCGTCTTTCAGGCCGATTGTGTTTAGCCTGTGAACGTTGTAGAGTTTATGACACTGCTGGCAACCCGATCGACAACAATAACGAGGTCGGTGCGATCATGTATCCTGCATCCTCGGCTCCCCCAACATTAAAGGGTTTCCTCTTTGTTGTCTTTATGGTTTTCATGACAATCTCAACCTTTCTAATTGTGGGCGAAATCGCGTCAGCCCAGACGTTGCTTACTTTAAGAGGGAGAGTGACAACTCAGGACGGCGTGGTTATTCCTACAGGCGTAACGGTCTCACTGGTAACTGACGAAGGCATGGCCGTGGGTCAGCAAACCACAGACACGAATGGCCAATTTTCTTTCGAGGGGCTTCGTGTCATGAATTACAAACTTACCGTCACGTGCAAAGGGTTCGAAACCTATACCCGGGATATCCAGTTGGGGTTCGGAGCCAATCTTTATAATGTGAACGTCTTTCTTAATCCACTAAACGTCAGGGAAGTGCTCAAGCCTGCGCCTCTGTTGTCCGACCAATCTGCATCCAAGAAGGCTGTGAAAAACTTCGAAAAGGGAGAACGTGCCTTCCAGAAGAAGAAACTGAGTGATGCTCAGCAGTACTTTGAAAAGGCGGTAGCGGATTCACCGTGTTACGCACGTGCCTGGGGTGAACTTGCGCTCGTGGATATCGAGCAAAAGCTCTTGAAGGATGCCGAGGGATATTTTCTCAAAGCAATGAATTGTGATGGCCAATTTCTCGACGCGTATTCAGGGCTGGCCCAGCTGTATAAAGACGAAATGCGATATTCGGAAGCTGAGTCAGTCCTTCAGTTGGGTATTCAGCGTTCGCCGGGAACCTGGCAATTTTATGACCGCCTTGGATTGCTGCATTACGCGATGAAGGAATATAAGAAATCAGAAGACGATTTCCTGCAAGCTCTCACGATAAATCCTGCTGCCCCTCCAGATGTTGTTGCTCACCTTGCAAATGCCTACCTGAAAGAGGCTCGCTACGACATGGCCTATATCCAGATGATGAAATATATGCGAGCAGCCCCTCATGGAAGGTTTGCCCCCAGCATTAAAAGAGTGGTCAAAATAATGGAGACTCATAGATTGATCTCCCCCAAAGTCTTCGCAAACGAAGGGCATCCTGGGACGGCAACTCATTGATAATCAATCAGGGATAGGACTTGTGTGGGATACTCAACAGTGCCGAAGCAGATCATTTGATCACCAAGTCCCCCCATTTTCGGCTCCACGTGCAACGCTTGCCTCTCTCACAACAGCTTGCTGGGCACGGTCGTGTGAATAATGTTTCCAGGCAGTGCTTGCTGCTCAACAACCCTGATTTCCGGCAAGAAAATTTTCATACTATATTCAAAACTCTTTATTTATTTCTTGACAATTGGTCAAGCGTTGGATATGTTCTGCTTATTCCGGATATTAATTTCGTCCGAGAATTATCGCTACTGGAAAGACCTGAGGGGAACCCAAGTTTAAGTTGGCTTGTTTGAAAATATCTGTCCTTCTGTGCCTGGCCTCTTCGTCTGCCGGAAGGTCACTCTGACTAGGGGTAGCTGGCCCGGTGTCAGGTTGCTCAGGTAGGGAAGGCAATGAGTTGCGTCGGATGCAGGGTCGCCTTAGGAGGGCAAGCTTAATGCTTAAGCGATTTAGTTTCTTTCTACTGCTTCCTTTGCTTTTCGCCGGCACATGTTTCGCCCAGGATACAGCCACGATTGTGGGAACGGTAACAGACCCCACAGGGGCGGTAATCCCGGGTGTCAAAATAACTGTTGCAAACCCCGACAGAGGGTTTGTTCGGGCGTTGTCCACGAACTCGTCGGGCGCTTATGCAGCTGTCAGGGTTCCTATCGGCAATTACGTCGTTACAGCTGACAATTCAGGATTCAAGAAAGAGATCCGAACAGGGATCAGCCTCTCGGCAGGCCAAACTCTGCGGGTTGATCTGACATTGACGCTGGGACAAGTCACTCAACAGGTTGAGGTCTCGGGAAATGTACCACACGTTGATACTGAAAACGCGACCCTATCCGGCGTAGTAACTTCCAGACAGATCCAGAACCTCACCCTGAATGGGCTCAACTTCGGTGCCTTGACTTTCCTGGTGCCTGGCGCTGTACAGGACAACGGCTATTCTGAAGCGCAACAACTCGGCCACGCCGGCGCCGAAGTGGGCGTGTCATTCAACGGGACCCGCGAAGAATATGGCGATCTGGAGTTAGACGGCGGAAATAACTCCCAGGAAAGTTCAACCTCGATGGGTGGTGCCATAACACCGGCGATTGATTCCATCGCGGAGTTTCGAATTTCAACATCCAACTACGGAGCAGATGTTGGTCAGCACGCCGGCGCTCTGGTGGAAGTGGTGACGAAGGGCGGGACCAGGAGTTTCCACGGCGACGCCTATGAGTTCGTTCGAAACGACGCTCTGGATGCCAACGACTGGTTTGCCAACCAGCAAATCAATCCTCCCGGCGGCAATGCCCCCAAGACTCCGCTGAAGTGGAATATCTTTGGGTACACTCTTGGCGGGCCTTTCTATATACCGGGACTGTACAACACCCATAAGCAGAAAACGTTCTTCTTCTGGTCCCAGGAGTGGGCAAAATATCGCCAGGCTTCGCTGATCACCGGCAGCACACCGACACCGCAGATGCGGCAAGGCGACTTCAGCCAGTGCGACCCCGCCTCGGCAAATTACAGTTCTCTACTTGTCAGCCAGGGTTGTGTTTTGCCTACCGTCAACGGCAATCCAGTGGACACGGTTTCGGTCGACCCGAATGCGGCAGCAATGCTTAACGCTTATGTTCCGATGCCAAACAATGGGATCGACGGCTACGTGGCTGCCCACAGCGTTCCGACGAATTTCGGTGAGCAGATGATTCGAGTTGACCAGAACATCAGCGATAAGACTTCGCTGTTTGTCCGGTTCACTCATGATTCATGGACAAAAACGGTTGTGCCTGCGCTGTGGACAGGATCGAGTTACGATACGACGCAGAGCGTTTATTCGGTGCCTGCCCGCCAGACCGTGTTGCATCTCAATAGCAACCTCAGGAACAACCTCCTGAACGAGTTCATTTTCAGTTACACCGATACGCCGCATACGATTACACCGGGGCCTGGTCCGGGGAACAAAGTGGGATCCATCCTCAAGCCCTCGTCGTGGACCGCGTCCAACTTTTTCGCAGCCAACGCCAGCAACAAAGAACTCCCCGGAGTTTCGGTTGGCGGAGGAACACCCTTTTATTTCGGGGTTGACAACGGGAATTACGTCGGCAAGTACGATGCCGAGCCAATCTATGTTTTTAAAGACAACGTGGCATGGACAAAGGGAAATCACACCTTCAAGTTCGGTGTTTTCTTTGAAAGGTTCCAGTTAACCGAGCAGTTTGGGTTCAACACTCAGGGCTACTACAATTTCAACAATGGCAACCCCATCACAACGGGCAATGCGCTTGCCGACATGTTCCTGGGGCGGATAGCTCAATACCAGGAAGGAACCCTCCAGTACAATGGGGTTCCGGTGGGTGGGTATGGCGTCGGACACTGGCGGCGCACTGACTTTGAGCCGTATTTCCAGGACGACTGGAAAGTAAGTCGAAGACTCACCTTGAACTTCGGTGTGCGTTATTACCTGTTAGTTCCGCCGCACGATGTAACCAAGCCGACGGTCGACTCAAGCTTCATCCCCTCCTTCTACAATCCGGCTAGCGCAGCTATTCTGGGCGCAGACGGAAACCTGTACCATGACCCATCAAGCGGCCAGATTTATGATTTCACCGGGTTCGGCAATGGCCTTGTGCAGTGCGGTTCAGGGCCAATCTTGCCGGGATGCCAAAAGACCTACTACAAGAATATTGGCCCGCGGTTCGGGTTTGCGTACGATCCCACGGGATCTGGCAAATGGGCAATCCGCGGCGGCTACGGCATCTACTACGAGGCTGGAAACGGAAACGACGCTAACGTGATCGGGCTGGAAGGAAACGCTCCCGCGATTCTTGCTCCGGTCGGTTTTAACCTTGCTTCCTATCAGGCGCTCAGTCCTGGTTTGTACGGTCCGGCCGGGATCCAGGCGATTCCGTATTACCAGAAGAACCCTTCGATGCAGCAATACAACTTGAGCGTCCAACACGAGTTCAAGGGTAACAACCTTTTGACGGTTGCATATGTCGGTGATGTTGGCCGTCATCTGGATACGTCCCGTGACGTGAACCAGATTCCTGTCGGCGTGGGAACAATGAATGTTCCGGCACTGGCAGGGAACGGCTGCGATAGTTCAGGCAACTGTGATGTCCAGTCGCTTCTGATGACCAACAAGGTAAACCCCAACTACTTCTACCCCTACCAGGGGTTCGGCCGGATCAATCAGAAACAGTTCACCGCCGTGTCCAGCTATAATGCTCTCCAGGCTGACTTTCGCCACACAACGGGCTTCGGCTTGACTCTCCAGGCTGCTTATACCTGGTCGCACACTATTGACAACTCGACTTCAAGCTACTTTTCAACCGGCGTCGATGACAACTTTGACATGAACCGCTGGAAGGGCACGTCGGATCTCAACCGTGCCCAGGTTTTTGAAATGAATTACGTTTACACTTTGCCTTTCTTCAAAAACTCCGCCAACGGTTTCACCAAACAAACCCTGGGCGGGTGGCAGATCAGCGGAATCACCACCTTTTTTACAGGAGTGCCTGTAGACTTCGGCTGCGGCGTGAACGGGTACTCCACCGGAATTGGCACGGGAGTTCGCTGCAACACCGTCGGGCCATTAAAGATTCAAAAAGGGTCATACAACGATCCACAATTTGGCCCAATGGTAAGCTGGTTTAACCCCTCTGTGATTACCCAGCCATTGCAAAGCCAGCTTCTTGCTAACGGTCAAGCGGGGATGTTTGGATATATGGGCCGCAACATGCTCACGGGGCCGGGTCGGAACAATTGGGACGTCGCCCTGCACAAGGACTTTGCATTTCCATGGTTCCGTGCGGAGCACTCGACGCTTCAGTTCCGGCTTGAAACATTTAACTCTTTCAACCACCCACAATGGAATTCCATCAATGCCGGCTGCAGCGGATCCATCAGTTTCGGCCAGCCTTGTACTCAGGTCGGAAACGGCGAGGTTAATAGCACCTGGAGCCCTCGCAACGTCCAACTGGGAATGAAGTTTCTCTTCTAACCTTGTGGTTTGATAGTTTGACGGCCCTGGCCATTGAGATGAATCAATGGC
>JAJYJL010000095.1 GCA_021789565.1 Acidobacteriota bacterium | reverse complement strand
AACATGGGGCCGGCTCCGCGAAACTCGTAAGCGCCGATGTCAATGATGCCAACCGGGTGGCGCACCTGGCCGCAGGCCGGGTGGACATACTGATCTTTCGGCGAAAGCGAGAAGTTATTGACCGACGTCGGCTGCGATCCTGCGTCAATGGCGGGTGAACCCTGCCGCAGGTGATAGTCGTAATTGTCGATATCCGCTAGTTTTGGGTGGCCGCCCGAATAATTGGTCTTCAGGATGGCGTTGGCCTGGTTGGTGATCGTCCCTTTTCCATCGAAGATGTTATTCTGCAGCAGGGCCACATTTGCTCTGGGGTCTACGTGCACGAAGGTACCTCCTTCGATGAACTGGTTCACAAACGTATTGTTGACCACGTAGAGATTCTTGCCAGGGTTGCGGGAATTCGGCCCCTCCTCCATGTAACTTAAGATTATGCTGTTCAGGGTATTCTCGCCCTGCTGTATCAGATTGCCGACCACATAGGATGTCCCGCCGCTGGGAATGTCAATTTCGTAACTGTCAGTTCCGCTTTCCCCGGTGAGCCTGTTGTAAAGAATGTAGTTGACGGCGGCGCGCGTCTTTAATAAATGGCCGACATTGGCGTCGTGGGAATAGTTGAAAGCGAACAGCAGCGAGGCGCAATGCCCGATATAAACGTTGTGGGTGTAGCCGTAGCCTTCGGAGAGGGCCTTATTGCTGACCCCATTATGAGCAAACTCCGAATATTTGATCACAATGTTGCTGCCTGCAACGTTGCCCTCCAGAATTCCGTCTTCATTGTCGTGGAAATAGCAATTCAGCACAGTGAGGTTTTTGCCATGCATGCGAATGCCGGCGCCATTAGCCCCCTCAGCATTCGAGACCATCGCATTCTCGAATTCCAGGTTCTTGATCACCGTATCGTTTCCGGAAATAACCCAGATCCCATCGTGCTCCGAGATATGTCCCGTAGTCGCGGTGTCCGTCAGTCCAGCGGTGTTGAGAACCGGCCGGGCGCCGCCGGGGCCGAGCACTCCAACAATGGTGAGGTTGTTATGGGTCCAGTTGCAGGTGTCGTCATAGTAACCGACGCCTGGACCGTTGGAGGGAGAATAAGCAATTACGATGGTGTCCCCATCCGCCAGGACGCCGGCCCTCTCCAAACTGCAGGGCGTTTTATAAGCTTGCTTCGGCCCGACGTTCCACGTTTTAGCGCCGGCGCTCACGGCCAAAGCCATTGAAAATGCCGCCCACAAGCACAGCAATGTGGTTTTTCGTACGCTAGTCTTGTCCATCTCTTGCTCCTGGCTTTAAACTTCTTGGGTCTTCTACGACTTTGGAGGTGGCTACAAAGTTCCTCTGAAAACGGAAATGGAGCCTTGTCCGGAAATAAAAGCGTCCCAAACACCCCTCTTGTGAGTGGACGGGATTAAACGGGTTATGTCCTGATACCCAGGTCCTTGAGGGCCGCTCCGGCGCCAGACAGGTTCTCAAGTCGCATCTCGGAGTACTTTCGCGAAAGAATAATTCCTGGCGCGCCAGCATTGAAAGCAGCCTTCACGGCGTTCCGAACGTCCGAAGGCTGTGTCTTCTTTTGTCCCTTGCCAGTGGGAATGTCGATATCGATCCCAGGGTAGATCAATGTCGTCCTTGCGGACCCGGTGACGTCCTGCGCAACTGCGGGACCGGCCAGATCTGTATTAGGAGCGCCTACGGCTATTCTGCCTGATTCAACATCCGCAAGAGCTCGCTTGGTTTCCCGGTAGACGTAATCTGATGAGAACCCCGCGGTACGAAGTTTGTCTAACGGCGCCTCGCCATGATATCCGAGGATGTGGTAGTACAACTCCAGCACGGATTGCGCTGGAACATCATGCCAGATTGTTGAATGGACTCCGTCGATATAATCGGCCATGCGGGGGCCTGCACAATTGTTGTACATGCAAATTTTCAGGAGATCCGCGTATTGGCTGAGCTTTCCGTAGTCCTCCTCGGCGCGATAAAAGGGATTGAAAGAGTTTAGGTGCATCACATGAAATCCAGCTTCCAGATGGCTGTTGATGCTTTTGACCGTGCCATAGATCTGCCCGTAAACTTCGCGCTGGCTGTCAGTCCAAAGCTTCTCCCAGGCCAGGATCTCAGGGTACTCCAGCAATAGCCGCCAGAAGGTGACAAAGTAACCGTCGCTTGGCCGTGGCCCGCTCCACGCTGCCCGCACCCACCGATCGAGTTGCATCAAACCCTGCCGGGCCCGCTCCACGTTGATGCCTTGCTGTTCTCCTTTTTGTGTGCAGTAATCGCAGAAGCATGTTAGGACGGCCTGCCCGTGGTCAGCGTCAATGGCATTATTCAGAGCTCCCTGACGCTCACAGCACCACATGACTCCGTCAACGTCATAGGACTTGGTCCAGTCTTCAACCATCGAACTGAGAAAATTCCGGAGGTAAGGATTATTAAGGCACGATTGATCGGTCTTGCGCCCATAAACATCGACTTCGGCGATCTTTTCAAAATTGTCCAGCAAGCGCGGATTATAAACATCCTCAAACCAGCAAATGCATTTCATTCCCCGTTTCTTGGCCCTGGGGACAACTTCGCCCAGAACGTCAAAATTGCCCAGCTCCGGCGCCCGGAAGTTTTTGAAGATCGTTCCAGCGTAGAATTCCGGATGGACCTCGGCGTAGTCTCCTCCATGGAAGGTGTCCGTATCGTAATTCTGGATGCCGTGGTCAGGAAGTGGTTGGCCGGGAACCTGCCTTCCCTCAATACCTCGTCCATAGCTGAAAACAGCGATCGACAAGGTATTAACACCTGCTCGCTCCTGGATCGTGTCCAGAACTTTGTCAACCCCTTCATCGCTGAAAGAGACCGCGGGAATCTGGATGGCCACAACCTTCTTGTCTGATTTCGATAACTGGCCACCGTCTGCTGGCAAACTGGTTGGTTCCGACGCCCTGCTGACGCCCATCCGGCCCCCGACCGCGGCCACGGAGGCGGCAGCGACATTCTTGAGGAAAGTACGCCTTGACGGGTCCGTTGCTTTACCCGCTGAACTGTTCACCAGCTTGCCACACAGGTCAGTCTCGCGATTTTGCATTCCTTCGCCTCTCTTTCTGGTTCAGCCAGATTTCTTGATGCCGCAGGCATTTAGTCAGCCTTTCCGCTTCTGCAAATGACCGTAGCCTTCATAATCTACGGCTCCTGTTGGGTCGCAGCGTGAGTGTTCCATCGTCATTCAGCTTCTGATGACAGGCCCAGCGCACCGGATATTGCATGCCCTTTACTTCGATCTCTGCCTTGAGCCTGAGTCCCTCCCACTTCGTTCCCTTCGGGAGCACCAACTGTGCCTGCCGAATCTTTCCCGGCAGTGGATACCCAGGGTCCAGACAACCGCTCCGCAGAACCGTCCCTTCCGGGGTTTCCACGCTCACCCGCAGCACACCCGGAACGCCCGCGATGCCGTCATTGGCAAAGCCGATGATCAGGCCTACATATCCTTTGTCCTCGTAACTCCAGATGAACGAGGGCCTCACCCGGTAGCCAATCCGGCGATTGATCCGGTCGAACCATTCAGGAAATGCCTTGTACCAGCTCATCAGGTTCGCCGCACTGATGTTGTGGAAATTCCATAACGACCAGTAGTTGGCGCCAATGTCCATCACGTGGGCAATGATGTTATCCGAAGGTGAAATTCCTTCTTCCAGACTCGCAGATTGCGGTGAGTTTCCCGGGATGCCTTGTTCAAGCAATGCAGCAATCCAGGGTGGGCGGTTGCTCAGCTCCTCGATCTGCTGATTCTCGATAAAGATCGTGTCACTCCGAATCCAGTTGTTGCTGCGCACAGTGCGGTCGAGAAGTTCCGAGTTTCCTACATGGCTGAAATCCGGTTGCGTGTTGGTGAGCAAAGGAGTCTTTGTAAAATGCTCGAGCTGGACCTGCAACATGTTCATCCAGGTTCGCTCAGCAGTTTGATAGTCGGGGAAAGGAGTGTTGGTGAATGGCCAGGTGTGGCCCTCACCCCAGAAGCCGTACATGAAGGTGTCCATAAACTCAATGAGAGGACTTCCGTTGAACTTCTCGGCCAGCAAGCCAACCAATTCATTGAAAGACTGCTGGAAGAAAGGATGGTCAAATCGTGGCTGATAGTGCGCGTTCGGGTTGTTCTCCCGGTTTTTCCCGGGCCATCTGGCGCCGGTCAGCTTCACCATCGGCACTTTGTCGAGGACGAATTGGGGTAGCGCGGGTTCCCGGTAGTCAGGAGCGCTCATCTGGATCCGAAATCCAATGCGCTTGTCGTATTTCTTTGCCAGATTGAAGACAATCTTTAGGTAATCAGGAAAATCAAGGCGTCCCGGGCCTGGCTGGATTTCCCTCCACGTCGGACGGATGTAAAGCTTCTGCCCCAGGGGAAGACGGACAAGGTCTTCAATAGCTTGCGGAATGTTGTCTGACTTGATCTCCGCCGTTCCCATGTCTGCCGTGATGTACGTCACCAGACCCTTGCCGTAGCCGGGTACGACAGCACCGGAGGGGGTGGTGGTCATTACCACGTCGTCGTTGGGAATAACAGCGTCAGGAGGGTATTGTGGAAAAGGTCCCTGGTTCAGCCGGTCGCTGACCGTTGGGCCTGATCCAAAATCGTACTTACCCCAATTGTGAGCAGGAACGATGCCGCGTGCCGCCCCCATTCCAACGCCTGCGGCAGCGGCCAGAGTACTGCCATTCTTAAGGAAATCTCTGCGATTCATGTACTATGGCCTCCTTCTGCCGTGTGGAATGAAAACGTTTGATACGAACCTTTGTTTAGAAGTTGATGCACTTTCTTGTGGATATTGAAATTCCGGCAACTTCAACCGCAAGCTGGGAATGTAGACCAAGGGCCGGCCTTAAACTACAGCACGTTTGTTTCTGCCTCGCGAGGGTTCTTACCACTCGCAACAAACGCCTTATCAGCCTGCCCAAGCCTCAGATGTTGGTCGACGCGTCCAGGCCCGAAACTCTTGAGCCGTTGGCATTATTCCTTCCGGCTCGGATGGGGTGATCCAGCAAGAGTTGCAGTGCCTTTCTTTTCCTTTGCCTTCAGTTGCTGAAACAGTCGCATCTGCTCCATCCCCTCCGCGCGTTGGCCAAGGCGAAGATACGCACGAGCCAGGGCGTAATGGGCGCTGCTCGGTTTCGGGTCGAGCTTCACAGCAAGCTCTAGCTCGGGCAGGGCCTTTTCGGTCTGCCCTTTGGTCAGGGCCAGATTCCCCAACAGGTAATGCGCCTCCGCCAGCGATGGGTCAAGGGCAATCGCCTTGTTCAGCAAATCAACTGCCCGAACTTCGATCTTGCTTCCATTGGCGCCGCGGTACGTCAGCAACATCCGGCCATACTGAAGGTAGAGGTTGGGATCATTCGGGAAATAGTTTATAATCTTCTCAAAAGTGGCTTCCGCCTCTTCGATTCTTCCGTCATCCACCTGAGCAGAAGCAAGTCCGAGAAGCGATTCCTTGTCCTTTGGATTCAGTGCCACAGCATGTGCGTAGGTTTTTTCGGCGGCCTTCAATTCACCAAGTTTATATTGGGCGATACCGAGAAACCGGTACGCCTTGTACGAGTGCGGCGCCACTTCAACAGCTTTTCGGGCCGCAACCAGCGCCCCGTTGTAACGATTGTCGTGGAGCAGCATCATGCCCACGTCCAGGTAATTCGACTCGCGCGAAGGATCAAGGTCAATAGCGCGGTCCATATGCGTCACCGCTTCCTTGACGTGGCCCTGTTTGAATTCGCACCAGGCCATGAGGTCTTCGAGGTCTGAGGTTTCGTGTCCGGCTTGGATGAGGCCTTGCAGGGTGGCCTGGCTTTCCTTAATGTGCCCGGCATGGTATTGAGTGAGGGCGATGTTATAACCGAGGTTCGCCTTGTCTGGATAGGTTGTCGATATTGAACTGAACAAACGTTCCGCCAGGTCATAATCTCCTGCCTGGTCTGCAATCTGCCCCCCGAGAAAAATCCCATCAGGTCCGGCAGAATGAGTTTTAAGCCCCCCCAGGACCTCTCTGGCTTTTTCGGCTTGTCCAGTATGATAGTAGCAGCGCGCCAGCGCCACTTGAGCCTTGGAGCGCTTCTTGACTTCCTGAGGCACAGATTCCAGAAGCGCAAGGGCATGATGATAGTCCTTGAGTTCTTCGTCCACCATCCCCAGCAGGAAGATCGATGTCGTCTCGTGCGGCTCGACCTTCAATATCCGCTCAAGGTTCTTCCTAGCCGCCTGAAATTGTCCCGTCTGGAATTGGTTTGAGGCGAGATTACGGCGGGTTCTCAGATCCAGAGGGTTGAGGCGCAACGCCCTTTCCAGATAGGACGTTGATTCCGGCAGCTTCTGTTCCATGCCCAGTACCGCTCCAAGAAAACCCAGATAGGCAGCATCATCCGGAGCCAATTTCACTGCCTGGCGCAATTCCATCTCTGCATTTTTCAAATCCCCTTGTTGAACCAGTGCGCTTGCCCGCGCCGCATGCTGCTGTGCTTCAGCGAGGTTGTCAGAGTAGCCCCGGGCCAGGCGCGCCCAGAGGCATATACAGATGGCAAGACATATGCCTGCAAGACGCGTGCTTGGCAGTCTTCTCATTCCGGGCCCCTGACCAGATATTCAGGATAACGGGGATTTGCTTCAGGTCAAAGACACTTCTCAGGAAACGTTCAGCAGAGATGTGAAATGCATGAAATGACCCGGCATCGATCCAGGGAAAAAAGAGGCCTGGCCAGTTGCCTGGCCAAGCCTCACCATTCAGAATACGAAATGGATTCCAATCTGCCCGTGCCGAGGCTGGTTCTCCTGGTAGAAAATACCACCGAATCCACTGGCACCATAGCCGGTTCCATCGTTCGTATTCGCCGCAGGTGCCCCGAACCGAGGATTGTTCAAGGAATTAAAGAAGTCGCCTCGAACCTCCAGGTACATGCTTTCCTTGAACCGAAACTGTTTGGCGATAGACAGATCAAGGTTGGCGATGCCCGGCACTCGGCAGTTCGACAAGTAACGCGGCGCCGTGCCGTCCACCTGGTCTGCCGGGTGCGAGAAAGCGCTGTTATTAAAGTAACTTGCCGTTCCGTTGGCAATCGCGTCGAGGCTCGCGCCGCTGCACGGGTTGCCAATCAGATTGGGGCGCTGGTGGCCGTCGGCCACAAGCAGGTTGGCGTCATCCACAGAGATAGGCTGCCCGGTTTGGAAGGTGACGAACGGAGTCAGTTTCCAGCCGCCGATCACTCCATCGAGCACTCTGTTCATATTCGGGCCGAATCGCTGCCCGTGCCCGACGGGCAAGTCATAGATCACCGCAAAGGTCAGCCGCTGCGGCGTGTCATTAGCGCTGACGCTCTTCTCCAGCGCAAGATTGGTGTAGTCCTGCGGAGAACCGACGAACCCGATGCCAGCGCCGCCACCACCGCCGATCCAGGCGTTGCCTCCGGCATCGGAGTTATCGAGGAACTTCGAGAACGTGTAGTTGCCTACAAATGACAATCCCTTCGTTGCCCGTTTTTCAAAACGCACCTGTAGAGAATGGTAGCTGCTGTTGGCAACAAAAAGCGGGAAGCCGGTGAAACCTCCGTCATATTGCGGGTAAGGACGCAGAAGGTTGATTTGGGGAATCGTCGCATTGTTATAGATGGACCCTGGTGCATCGAAGATAGCCTGGGGTCCCTGATAGAGGTAAAGGAAGGGATTTGGCACCAGGTTCGCCAACCCTGCTGATCCATACTTCACTCGATTCACCGCGTTGATAAAGTCGCGGTTCTCCGTGGAGTAGTTCCACGGCAAGTGCGTGCCGCGGTTACCCACGTAGTCCACTTCCAGCATCGTATTCCCCCACTGGTGCTGAATGCCGATGTTCCACTGGTAAATATCGTCCACTCGGAAGGTGTCGCTTCCATGATTCTCGGCATAGTAACCCCAAAGGCTGAGTGGGCCATACTTCCCCTGCTGGGGAAGGTTGAAGCCAAGGGGAAAAGGATTCTCCATGGTGGCGAGCTGAGTGATTCCGCCATCCAGGGATGAGGGAGAGCTTGCATCGGACTGCCAGGCGCCTCCGCCGTATTGCCAGTTGGTGGCGAAACTCATCCCATGGTACATTCCCGCGCCTGCGTGAACAACAGTCTTGCTCGAAAGCCGGTAGGCAAAGCTCAGGCGCGGCCCGAGGTCAAAAATAGAAGAGTTCGCGTGCCGATTGTGGGGTCCGGCCAGAATCATGGTTCCCATAAGCGGGCCCACCCCGGGAACGGTGATTCCAGAGGGGCACGAGAAACAGGTAAACATGTTGCGGTTTTGCCGCTCGCTATATGGAACCGTCCATTCCCATCGCAGTCCCGCCCCAATCGTCAGGCGGGAAGTTGCCCTCCAGTCGTCCTGCACAAACACGGCGCCAACGGATGATTTGTTGGACACGTGAGGACGCAGCGCGAAGCCACCGCTGCCATACCAGCCCAGCAGCAACGAAGCCGCACTGCTGCCCTGGGAAAAGTCAGGGGTGAAAACGTTCTGCATGGTCTCTGCCTGTCCGAACGAAAAAGACCCAGAGGTCGTGTCCGGCTGGAAGAAATTGTTCAGGAAGATCCGTTCCTCGCCGCCGAACTTGATGCTGTGGTTGCCATAGATTTTCGTTGCCACGGAGTCAAACATATATTGAGTGTCGCCTTCCACGGTGTCCGTGCAGCAGCCATTGTTGGAAGCGAGGGTTGCATAGTTATCGAGCGAGATGGTGGGGAAATGCACTTCACGGTACCAGACGTTGTCGATCATGCTCGCGGGGAAGCCGATGCTCAAGGGATCGACCGTCACCAGAGCCTGCTCGGGATAGTTATCACGGATTACTCCCACCCGGTTGACCCAGAGGAGGGTGGGGCCTACGGTCCAGGTATCCTCCAGAGCCACGTCGTGCGTAATGGACTTTGAAACCGTCGGAGACAGGAAGTCATCGGGAACATTATCCGAGCCGTGGCTCATGCTGTACCGGCCCGTCAGGCGATTGGCTGCCGAGAAGTTCTGGTCGATCTTGAGGTCCATCTGCCAGGATGGACTCGTTTCAATCAGCTTATCGGAGAAATTGCCCAGATGCGCAGGACCTACACCGGCGTCCGTCGGCTTTGGGTAAAGGTTAATCAGTTTGGCGGCGATGGGGTCGACGCACGTGGGCTTGGGAGCGCAAAGGTTTGTGGCGCCCATAGGGATCATGTTGTTAGCAAACGGCTGGCGCACATAATCTCCACTTCCATCAGGAGCAACTTGATATGGATTGAAGATCTGCCTCAAGCTCCCGTCATCATTGAATGATTGTGAGAAGTCACCCTGCCGCTCGAGCATCGTGGGAACCGTCTTATTTACAACGAAGGGGCTATTGTTGCGAAACCGCTCATAGTCGAAGAAGAAGAACGTCTTATCCTTCTTGACGGGCCCACCGACAGACCCTCCGTACTGGTCGTGAGCGTACGGGCCTTTGGTGCCGCCGCCCTGATTGGTAAAGAAGTCGTTTGCGTCAAGACTCGGCCGGCGGAAAAACCAGTAGCCGCTCCCGTGGAACTTGTTGGTGCCCGATTTTGTGACGATGTTAACCACCGTGCCGCCGTTGTTGCCGTATTCGGCGGACATATTGTTATTCTGAAGCCTGAATTCCTGCAGTGCGTCCACGTCCGGCATGTAGCCAACGTCCGTGTTGCCGCCCTCGCCACCTTCAGGCCGCGTCGCCAGCACGCCGTCCAGTCGGAATTCCGCCGTGCCATAGCGCTGCCCGTTCGACGCAAAGACGGTTCCGCCCAACATAGTCGCTGAGGCGCCTGAAACCTGCGTGACGCCTCCGGAAAGGTAGGAGAGGTTCGCGATATTGCGATCAAGCAACGGCAAACTCTGGATGTACTGATTGTTGACGGTTGTGCCTAATGCCGCACTCACTGTATTCAGAAGCGGCGCTGCGCCTTTTACTTCCACGGTTTGCTGTGTGCTTCCGACTTGTAATGTAACGTCCTGGTCCGTTTGGGTTCCGATGCGAAGCTCTATGGAAGGAGTCAGCCACATTTTGAATCCTGTCTTTTCCACCTTCAAGGTGTAATCGCCCGGCTTGAGATAATTAAAGATATACAGGCCGGAGCTGTCGGTTTGTGTCTTGGTTTGCACCTGCGTCGCGATTGCCGTGGCGGTCACGGTTGCCCCTGGAATAACCGCTCCCGTGGGGTCCTTGACTGTTCCACGCATCAATGCGGTATCCGTGCCTTGGGCCTGTACGGCAACAGGATGCCCGGCGTACACGGCCATTACGGCCAAAATACAAATGGCCAAAGTTGAATGGGAAAGAAGGCTCTGAACTTTGTAAAAGAACCTTACTATGCTGCTACAAACACCCCTTAAAGGCGAGCTTGCTGGCATTTATCCCTCCTTCTTGAGTTCACCGGCGAAAATCAAAAGCAGAACCACAAACCGGCCAGACCGGTTCTTGTACATCCTAAAAGTTCATGCCTTTTAAGTCCCATCTGTAACTACTATCTGCAGGCACTTGTAACGCGAATAGATTAGATTGTCAAGCCTTTTCTCAAATGTTTTCGCATATGAAATCAAACGCAAGGTCAGACGGCCTTTCGTTTTTCGGTGTGATGGGGTTGATTTACCGACAGTCTCTTTGCGTCTGCAGAAAAAAGGAAAGCAACCGTAAGCCAGACAGCCTTGGCCTATCTGGATAAGTCCCTGTCAGGAAAGGGTTGGTCAATCTCCGCGCGCCTTCTTCACTCCATTGAATGTTACTCGAGCCAAACCACAGCACCCTTGTCTATTCTGGGAACAACAACACGGAGCCGCCCACCAATCGATTCAACCGGAAGTTTGCGGACCTTCCCGAGGAATGGCAATACAAAGGCATTGCTTCCCGCGTTCCGTGGGAAGAATATCTCAACGTTTTCTTCTGGAATCTGGGTTGCCTTCTTTCGCGGCTGGAGGCCTTTAAAGTTGGCAATGAAGACGTGCATTTTGCCTCCGACCCTTGCAGTCTGGCTGGTCACAAAGGGCGAAGCCTTCACCTGAACCGGAGCAGCGTAGCCGAGCGCCTGGATGACGCTCTTGTTGAATTCCTGCCGGAGCGACTGGAAGCTCTGCCCGCTGGCATCGCCCCGCGTGGACGCCTTGTTAAATTCCGCGTTCAGGGCCTTCCAGTAGGCTTTGCCCGGGCACTCCGGAAGGTAGGCATACGTCAAGCCTGAAGCACGCATCGACTTCTCCGCCGAGTTGCGGATGCCCAGGAACCGCTGCAAGGCGTTTGTCTCCCGGGTTTTGCCAGTATCGTCGCAATGCGCCGTTTGGCCCGTGACAATCAGCTTGCCTCCCGATTTTACATACGACTCGATCGCGGCGAGTTCCCGGCTGCTCAAACAGCGTGCATCCGGCAGAGCCAGTACCGTTCCGTGAAAATCTTCTATCGTCCGCGGCGTCACGATCTGGAACTCGCGGTGAGAATGCATCAACAGGCCCATGAGCCCTAAATAGGAGTCCAGAAACTCTTCACAGAAGTAGTTTCGGGTGCGCGGCGAGAAGTAGACGCCAATCGGGTGAATGGGCGTTCGGGGATTGTAGAACGTCTTCTCGTGTTGTTCGATCCATCCAAAAATCTCTTTCCGCATGGCAATGTCGTTTGAGCCGGACATCACGTGTCCATGCACGTCCCAGCAGTTGGTTCCCGCCGCGAGCTGCGAAGCAAACAGGTTCTGCATCTCCTCGCCAGGGCTGACCCCTTTTTCGCCGTCCCAGGAATAGCTAAGCATCCAGGTGGGCTTTTCGCCCGCGAACGATCGAAAGCTGTACATTCCGATCATCCAATGGAGCCAGTCGAGCGGGGTTTTCCTCGCAGCGTTATCACCCTTGCCCCATTGGTATTCGTGTGCGACCAGGTCGATGACATCGTAAAGTTGATAAACGTCCGAGCCAACGCGCACGGCCGCGAACTCAATGCCGGGGTAGATTTCGGCAATGGTCACGGCCTGTGGGTTGACAGATTTGACGTTATGATCGATTTCCTTCATGAACTCAGTGATCGTTGCGATGCGAAAATCCACCCAGCGGCGAAAATTGGGATCGGAGAAATCACCGAGTTTCAAATCCGTCATGGCATTCAAGCCAGTACGCTTTTTGAACTCCGCCACGGTGTACTTATCAAAGCTGGCCCAGGTTTTTTCCCACCCGGTAAAATGCGTCATCCAGTAGGGGATGTCCACATAAATACCATCGATGCCGGTGGCAGCAATCTGGCGCACGTGTCCCATGTGAATCCGGCGCCACTCGGGGGCGTAGGGACTGACCCACACGTCCTCATCGCCCTTTCGGATCCAAAACGCCGACCCCCCTCCAAACAGCGCCGGCTCACCCGTGATTTTCTTTTGGACCCAGTCGGGATGGTCCTTGTAGAGGGAGTGCTTCACGCTG
>JAJYJL010001046.1 GCA_021789565.1 Acidobacteriota bacterium | reverse complement strand
CCAACACCTTCAGCAGCGGCCTTCGCCAGGACCGTTTGTTCGAAAACAAAAATTTCCTCTTCGCCATCGCACAGTACGATTACATCCAGCCGCAGGGAATCAAACTCCGCCAGACCTACGGCGGCGGCTTTGGCCGGGACATCCTGCATCGCCCCAAGATCGATGTCAGCGTGCTGGGCGGCTTGACCTACGTTCGAACGAACCTTGAAAACACCAGCGCTTTCCCGCTCCCGCCCGGCACCAGCCTGCTCCAGAACAGCGCTGAAGCTCTGGTAGGAGACAAGATCACCGCAAAAGTGACCAAGTGGGTGAACGTTATCCATGCAATCAGTTTTTATCCCAACCTTACCCGGACTGGCGAGTATCGGTTCGACACCAGCACGGCGCTTGCCGTCCCTTTGACCCAGCGGCTCTCTTTTTCCGTGAGCTTCGTGGATTTTTACCTCAGCAATCCTCTGCCGAACAATCACAAAAACAATGCCACGCTCAGCACGGGGCTGGGCATTCGCTTTTGAGGGGGCAATCCGCGGTGCTGCTGTATTTTTGAGTGCGTCGGTTTCGCCCCCTCGGGATGGAATAAGGCCCGGATCGGCGTGGTCTTTGCCGGGGGCGTTACGCCGTTCATCAAGCGGCGCTCAGCGCTTTTAGATCCTTCGTTGAGTTCGTTCAAATGACGCGCGTATAATCAGGGAAAGAGGGGCTATGTCAAAACCTAAGACTTTAGGTGAACTCAGGCAATCCAGTTACCGCAGCCGGAGCGTAAAGGATGAGATGCGAGCCAATCTCATCCGTAAGCTTCATTATGGAGAGGTCATCTTTCCCGGCATCGTAGGATTTGAAGACACAGTCATTCCGCAGATCTCGAACGCCATTCTTTCGCGGCACAACTTTATTTTGCTGGGGCTGAGGGGCCAGGCCAAGAGCCGCATCCTGCGTTCCCTGGTTTCACTCCTCGATGAAGAAGTTCCTTTTGTGGCGGGGTGTGAAATCAACGACGATCCCTTGAAACCGATCTGCCGCGCCTGCCACGAACTCATGGCCACATCCGGGGACCAGACGCCCATCGACTATCTGCCCCGCGAGCAACGCTATGTGGAGAAGCTGGCGACTCCCGACGTGACCATCGCAGATATCATCGGCGACCTGGACCCCATCAAAGCCGCCCGGGGCGGGCATGCGCTATCGAGCGAGCTGACCATCCATTACGGCCTGCTCCCTCGCGCCAATCGGGGCATTTTCGCCATTAATGAACTGCCGGACTTGGCCGGAAAGATTCAAGTTGGGCTATTCAACATCATGCAGGAAGGCGACGTTCAAATTAAGGGTTACCCGGTACGCCTGCCCATGGACGTGGAACTGGTGTTCACCGCTAACCCGGAAGACTACACGGCCCGAGGCAAAATTATTACTCCGCTGAAAGACCGAATCGGATCGGAAGTCCGCACCCATTATCCCTCAACGCTCGAACACGGAATCGCCATCACCGCGCAAGAAGCCTGGAGCGAACGAGGCGGCGCAATTCACCTGGTGGTTCCGGAGTTTATCCGGGAAATGATCGAGACGGTCGCCTTCGAGGCGCGTGAGGAAAAGAAGATCGACAAGCGAAGCGGCGTCAGCCAGCGCATGCCCATCACTTGCCTTGAAAACGTCATCTCAAACGCCGAGCGCCGCGCATTAACCCGAGGCGAGAAAATAGCTGTCCCCCGCCCTTCTGACATCTATGCCGGACTGACGTCTTTGACCGGTAAGTTTGAGCTTGAATACGAAGGCGAATTGCGCGGAGCAGAGAATATTGCGCGTGACGTCATCCGGCAGGCCAATGCCCGCGTTTTCAGGAAGTACTTTGATAACGTGCCGCTCCACTCCCTGGTGCAGTGGTTTGAACTGGGCGGAACGCTGAAGTACGAGGATGACGCTTCCACTGCGGATTTGTACGCGCAGTTCAAGAAAATCCAGGGACTTCTGGAAACAACGGACATTCTCGGCATCAAGCCAAAGGATGATACCGCACTGCTGGTGTCAGGTGCGGAGTTCATTCTGGAAGGACTCTATGCGCTGAAGAAGATCAGCCGCAATGAGGAACTCGGTTTCCACGTGGAACGCCGAACTACTGAGGAAATGGACGAACAGGCAGAAAGAATTGGCCGCCGACACCGTTCCTTGAACTGACCACTCGAGTTGACCGGATAACCCGCCTGTCGCACCAAGGGGGCACGACCCAATGAAGTACATCAAGTACGGAAAACATATACCGGACCCCTTTGAAGCCTTGAGCGCCGAGGACCTGATGCAAATGCTTCAGGATTTTCTGCTCGACAGCGGCTTTTACAACCAGTATTACGGTGTTTACGAGATGGACTCCGAGAAGACGATGGAACAGTTACGCCAGGCTCTGCTGGAAGCGCTGGAACAAAAGGGCATGATTTCGAATGAGCTTCTGGAGGAAATGCTCAACGATCCTGAGAATTCAAGACTTTCCGAGGCCCTTGACCGGATGCTCCAGC
>JAJYJL010001045.1 GCA_021789565.1 Acidobacteriota bacterium | reverse complement strand
CACGCGGTTCTACAAATACCAGACCTGGAAGCTGTCCCTGTTCAGCTTCTACAGCCCCTCCGACCAGGACGGCATGGTCATCCCGGAAGTGTGGCACGCGTTCACAGACCGGCTTAGCCTCAGTGTGGGCGCAAATGTCTTCATGGGCCAACGGGCCACCACCTTTTTCGGTCAGTACCGCCATGATAGCAACGTATATACAGCAATCCGTTATGGTTTCTGATTTGGCTCTTCTCCCGAGAGCGCAGCGCAGATGGTCTTTTGAGGACATCTGTTTTGAGTGCCTTGATCCTCCACCCAGTTGTTGAGGACACGCGCCGTGATCGGTCTTGAACGCTATGCTCGTTGGCGCGCGACAGCCGTAGGCAGGCTTACTGAGCGGCTTGCCGACTAAGCGTCCACTGAGGCGACGCCGAGCAACTCTGATGGCGGTTTGGCGCTCTTGCCAGAAGGACGAAAGCCGGATGAACGACCGATGCTCCGGTGTATAATGTCCGCAAAACATGGGACTTCGGGAGCGGACGAAACTCGGCGCGTACGAAATTCTCTCGCTTTTGGGCGCGGGCGGAATGGGGGAAGTTTATCGCGCCCGCGATACCAAGCTCAATCGAGACGCCGCACTGAAGGTCTTGCCAGAAGCCTTCGCCTCCGACCCTCAGCGCATGGCTCGCTTAGAGCGCGAAGCGCAAAGATCGCACTGTGCCCACTGCAGTCTGCACCGCACACCCCGGACGTTGTGGTGGTCGAAGGTCCGGCAGAATCTCTGATGTGGCTCCTGCTGGCTGATCTGAACCTTCGCGGAGGCGGGCGCCGTGTCGGAAACACTGCGGTGCTTCAAGCTACATGTGTGGATGCAACGGTGATTCCCTATCGTGAGCAGCGCTTGAACTTCAGCCTTGGTTGTTATGGCTGCCGCGAAGCCACGGACCTGACTCCCGGCGAAACCATACTGGGGTTCCCGGGCGCATTGTTGGAACCAATGATCGGCGCAGTGAAGATGCTGGTCGCGCAGGCTATCCCCCGTTCACGGGCGAAAGGGACTTACTCTCGCCTGGCCGGTTCGAAGCGAGAGGAGATTTTGACGGGGCAGACATGCGACCGAATTGAGGAACACGAGCTCGAAGCGGAAGTTCTGGGTCACGCCGGGCACGCAAATTGAGCTTATTTCTATGACACGACAGTACGCGGGAAAAATTAAGGAAGGAAGAATCAAATGAATCCGGAACAGAAGCCAAGCGTTGAACAAGCAATCACTGATTCTAAGTTCATGCGTTTTGATCGGGCACGTCAGGTCACCCCGGTAGCACTTGGCGTGGCGGCGCTCGCGTGCGTAGGGGTGCTGTTCGTTTGGGACGCCCTTCCTCGGATGTTCCCTTCCAGGGCCCATGAGTTTCTCTCTGCGTTTCCGCTCGCTTTGATCGCCCTTGCCTATCTTGCCTACCAAGCTGCGCAAAGGCCGCCGCTCAAGGAATTCGGTCGAGCCATTCTGTTGGCAGCGGCCTTCCTGCTATGGGCTGCTAATCAACTCTGGCCGGATATCCCCTATTCGGCGCTGTTCAACGACATCGCCGTCGGGTTTTTTGTCTTCGATGTGTTTCTGGGGATAATCGGCTGGCCACAGGCTTACTCTGAAGAGTCATTCGCTGAGGCCTACGTGGAACCGCTAGGCGTACCAGATCTTCAGGAGCAGGCGGGCAATAGCATTTCCACGGTGATTGTGCCCCAACCAAACCTCGTCTTCCAAGCGACCACGCCCAAATACAGGCCGCGATTAGTCGAGAGATCAGTATTTGGCGGTTTTCGCAAATGCCAGCGATGGTTCTTCTGTCCTGCCTCAGTTGGAAATGGAATGCTCGATGGTTATCGTAGTGGGGGGGAGCGTTCCATGGAGAACCACGACAAGCGGCAATTTACGCCCGAGGAAAAGGTGGCAATTTTAAGGCGGCATCTGATCGAGAAGGTGACGGTGCCGGACTTGTGCGACGAATACCATTTGCATCCGACGGTGTTCTACCGCTGGCTGAAGCAGTTTTTTGACAACGGGGCGGCGGCGCTCGCGACAGGGCTTCGAGCGTGAATCCGGCAGGCGGACTTTACTCGAAGATGGCGACGTAATTTCACCGACCGGGTCGAAGTAGGAGCCGAACAAGTTTGCGTTGAAGTTAAGTTTGGCATCCCCTACCCGTGATTGCTGTGACGGCCCTGTGCTTTGTGAAGAACCCTCAACGCGCAATCCAGGAGGCGACGCGAGTCCTACGGCCGGGCGGGAGCCTGATCGTCGGAGAGCTGGGCAGATATAGTCTTTGGGCTATTTCACGCAAGGTTCGAGGCTGGCTTGGTTCACTCACTTGGAGCGGAGTCCATTTCTGGTCTTACGGCAACTTACGAAAACTGATCGAGCAATCAGGCCTGCGTTTCCATTCTCATCGCTCCGCCGTTTACTTTCCGCCAGTTGCGCCAGCCGCTCAATTTCTGGCCAGCTACGACCCGGCCATCTCATGCCTCGGACAA
>JAJYJL010000094.1 GCA_021789565.1 Acidobacteriota bacterium | reverse complement strand
CGAACGGTTTTGGCATGATTGCCGTGATCGTTTACAGCACTTACGTTCACCGCGTGTTCCACGGCAAAGTGCGGCTGGAGGAAGGCCACTACTGAGGCAGTCGAAATCCGAATGCAGAGGGAGTATGCCCTCTTCGCTATTGCTGAAGACCTTTGAGCTGCAGGTGATGGCTGCAGGAGAGCTGTTCGAGAGTGGTGGTGACACGGTCGCTTAAGAGCTGGACGACCCAGAAAGCGGCCGCCGGATGATGGCCCAGGAAGTGGAGGAAGTCCGTGCACTTGACGAAGCCGGTCCGGCAGGGAACCGCAGCGATGGCCGTTTCCTCATGATACCTGCCCGAAAGTGTGGCGCTCAGCCCCAGAACATCCCCCGCTGCTGCTGTGGCCAGCACTAACTGCCGGCCATGCGCGTCCGTTACGGAAAGCTCCACGCGGCCCGTGTAGAGGATAAAGATGCCCCGCGGCGGCTGTCCCTCCAGGAAAAACTCGTGCCCTTTCGGGCAGACCTTGGTTGTCTGAATGGTCCTTAACGCGGTGAGCGCCACAGGTGGCAAGGGGTTTCTCATCTTACCCGCTTTGGGTTCTCCGGCAGGAGGAGGGTGGATCTTCTTCATGGAACTACCCTCAAACTGAGATGAGTTTACCGGGCCAGGCAACAGACGCGCAGTGATGATAGTCACCCTGCCGAGTGCCGCTATTCACAGGCGCTTGTGAGGTTGCTTCGGGGTCTCCCGCAGGAATGAGTTTGAAAATCGCACGAATTTTCAGCGATGTGCTTCACGCTTTGCCCCTTCGCTGCATGGTGTACCACTGTCCGTATTCGGCTGAGGATGTGCTCATGCAGCGGTGCTGGGTGTATAATTGGCGTAACTGAGACTTATCGGAGGTGTGCTATGGCACGGCACGCTCGCTGGAGGCTGGTTCCAGCAGCTCCTCTGATTCTGTTTTTTATCCCTGCAATCGCCTTGACCCAGAACCCTGTTTCAAACCCAAAGGTGGCAACGTCTGGAGCCCAGACAATCCGCCGGAACGCCCCCGATTCCGAGATGGATGCGATTTCCAAGGCAGAGCAAGAGGGCCGGTTGCTTGATGCCGAAAAACTGTTGACGGCCGCAGTGCACAAAGCCGAACTAAGTTCCCCTGCCGATCAGCGGTTGAGTTTCTTACTGAGCCGCCTGGGCCGGGTCGAGTTTCAACTGGGCCGTTACCCGGAGGCGGTCACTACAGCGAAGCATGCTTTGGCCGTGGGCCGCAGCGAGCATGGTGGTCAATTCCCAGGGGTGCTTTTTGACCTGCGGAACGTCGCATATTACAGCTATCGGGCGGGTGACAGTGCGGCGGCTGAGCAGGCTATTGATGAAGGAGTTGCCCTCTCGCGCAAGGATCCCGGCCCTCTGGATGCAAACCTTTTGATGGCCCTGAGAGACGCTACGGTCTTCGATGAAATGCATCAACATAGTGCCAAAGCGCAGGCCGCCCGCGCGGAAAGCGCCGAGATCTGTAAAACCCAGACAAAGCCCCGCGCCTCCATCTGCTCAGTTATTCTGCTCGATTTTTATCGCAAGAACGGCGATTCAGCCCGTGTGCAGAAGATCCTTTCTGAACAGGCAGCCCAAGGCCCGCTTGATTACCATGGCCATGCGGACTACGGTCGCCGGCTCAACGCGCTTGGCAGCCTGGCTTTCCATTATGAGCGGCAGGGTTCTTACGATTTGGCCGAGGCCACATACCGCAAGGCGATTGCAGTGGCTGAGAAGCACATTCCGAACCCCCTCATTGCGCCGGGTGTTTACTACCAGTATGGAAGGCTGTTGGAACTCGAGGGAAAAAACGAGGGGGCGGAAGCCACCTATAAGCGCGCCTTTGACATACTCGAGAACATGCAGGGACGGTTCCGGCTTGTCGCCATCGGGCGTCTTTCCGATACGCCACTGGTGCAGCTCTACAAGAAAGAAGGCCGCACGTCCGAGGCTGAAGCAATTCTTGAGCGTACGCTTGTTGCCCAGGAGCAGGCCCTTGATCCGCACGACGAGCATCTTGCCCGCACCCTCGTACAGCTCGCCGGCCTGAAAATGCGCCAGCGTGAATATTCGGATGCTGAACCGCTGTGTGAGCGGGCGCTCAAGATTCAGGAAGCGGATTATGGGCCAGATAGCCCGCAACTAATGCTCACTCTAAGTCTTTATGCCGGCATCGAAAGGCAGCTCCACAATACGGACAAAGCGGATGCACTCGCCGCCCGCGCTGCCGCGCTGAGTCGGAAATTGGCTGTGCCACGATAGCATCTTTGGGATACTGGGGGCGGGGTAAAAAGGCCCTAAAAAGAGTTAAGCCCGGGAATCGAACGGCGCGTGTGGGGCAAACCCTCGGCCGCTGGGGCGGATTCCCGGGCGGTATGTTAAGTACAGTTTAGGGAAGGCGCTTAAGCTCCGCAGTGAGCTGCGTCACAGACGATTGTGACGGAAATCGCCGGCCGCTTTCTGCTGTCAGGCTGGCGTTCAGGGGGAATGCTTCGGGGATGATTGTGACTCCTCTTGGGGCTCCAGAACGGGCTGGGAAGCGCTCCTCAGGGCTTGTAGCAGGGGTTGGCGGTGTGTGCCGGGGCCTATCCGCCCAGGTAAGCTTCCAGGGCCGCCTTGTTCTGGATGACCAGGGTCGAACCTTTGAGTTCAGCAAGGCGCTTGGATTTGAATTCGCCCAGAGTGCGCGTCACGGTTTCCCGGGAAGTCCCGATGATCTGGCCGATTTCCTCGTGAGTCAGGGTGAGTTTCACCCGGATGCCCTGCTTGGAAGCCTGTCCTTTGACCGACCATTCCAGCAGAAACCGGGCCAGCTTTTCCGGCGCCGACTGTGAAAGGCCCAGTGAGCGCACCTGCTCGCACGCGGTCTGGTAACTGCCGCTCAACTGCTGCGCCGCGCGGATAGAGGCGTCCCCGTGGTCACGGAGCAGGCGCATGAAATCGTCCCGCTTAATGAAATTGACCTGGCAGGGCTCCAGGGTTTCAGCGGTGGCCTGGAAAGCAGTGTCGGAAACGGCTGCGTGCAATCCCAGAATTTCTCCCGGCTTCACGATTCGCAGAATCAGCGTTTTGCCTTCGGAGGAGGTCATTGAAATCTTCACCCGGCCTTTGCAGAGCAGAAAAACACCCTGGGCGGATTGTCCTTCTACAAAGAGTACCGCGCCTGAAGGATACGCAGTCGTGTACTTGATCGCCTCGAATGCTTTCAGCCCTTCCGGAGAAAGATCACAGAAGAACCCGTCGGCCTTGGTTGAGCAGGTCCGGCAATCTTCAACCAGCTCCAATCCGTATGGCGATCGCATCTTAGCCTCCGATCTTCCCCGAACGTATTCCTACACGGGTAATTTCGTCAATCACATATTTTGTCATTAAGTGAGTTCCCTCGAAGCAGACCCCCTTGTCTACCATGCGAGCCAGGAGCTTTTTCCCTTCAGGGTCAATGTAGGTTACATCCGATAAGTCTATTATGACATTTTCAGAGGCTTGAGGCGAGTGCCCTGTCCAACTCCGCTCAAGTTCTTCCACCCACGGGCCGGAGAGCTTTCCTTCTAACTTCACTATGGTGCTTCCCGGCGTATCATTAAAGGTTATTTTAAGCATCTTTCACCGCCCTTGGAATTAGAAAAATTTCACTTACGTATCACACCTTTTTGTCCAGGAAATTTCCAATTCTTCACACCTTCATCTGCCGCTGGCGACCGGATCCATGCCCGTACGGCGCCGGCCCGCCTTGCTTCTTTGGCCTGGGGTTGTGGCTCTGGCATGGCCGAAAGGTTCCACTTCCCGTCCAGACTCATGCTGCGGGTGGGGCCACCATGTCCCGCTGCACACTGACAAGCTCCTTGTAAATCGCCGAGCGTACTATACGGGCCAGGTCGGCAGGCAGAAACGGGGGCGAGATATAGTCAAAGGCGCCCGTCCCCAGCGCATCCAGGTAAAGCCCCACATCGACTATCCGCGTAACCACAATGACGGGCGTGTAAGGTTTCGACTGCTGCGCCAGCGCAAGCACGTCAGCCCATCCGCCATCCTGCAAATCTGTCCCCGTAAAAACGAGGTCAATGGCGCTTTGCGCCTTCAACAATTTTGCTGCCTCCTTGTAATTACGTGCGTGGGCTATCCTGATGCCTAAGGTTTTCAGGGTCCGCCCCAGATCGTTGAAAGTCTCATCCTCACCGTGAACCATCAGGGCATTGATTTGTTCCGCCATGGTTTTATTATCCTTATCCCTGCAGCGATCCGCCTGACCCCGGCTTTTCAAGACAATCTGACTTAAACCTTCATGGTGAGGTTTTGGCACTTGTCATGCCAAACGGCAGAGAATCTTGAATTGAATTATAGTTTTTAAATTCAGTTAGTTAGGAGTTTTGAAAGGCAGGGGAATCTCTCAGTGACGAATGGAGGGGTGACGGTGAATAATCAGATGGCGAAATGTCGTCACGAAGAAGGCGTTTTATCGATCTCTTTCCGGGTAATTCCCAACTTCCGCATCTTGGAATTCAGGGTCGTTCGTTTAAGCCCCAATTGGGCAGCCGCTCCGTTGGGACCACCAATGATTCCGCGGGTTTCTCTCAGGATGCGGAGGATGTGTTGGCGTTCGGCCTCTTCCAGGGTTCCGGAGCCGTTGCCTTTGGCTGGTTCCCTGTTGTCTGGCACCAGCTCGGCAAGCGGGATGCGCAGCACGGGCCCGGGCGAAAGGATGACGGCCCGTTCAATAATATTCTCAAGTTCTCGCACGTTGCCGGGCCAGCGCCAGCGGACGAGGGCTTCCATGGCCTGCGGTGGGATCATCTCGATGCGCCGGTGCATTCTCTCGGCATGCTTCTGGGCAAAGTAACGAACTAGGATCGGGATGTCTTCGGCGCGTTCACGCAAAGGGGGGACCGTGATGGGAAAAACCCTCAGGCGGTAGTAGAGATCGCTCCTGAACTCGCGGTCGGCGACCATCTTCGTCAGGTCGCGGTTGGTTGCCGCCAGCAGGCGGACATCCACTGGAATTGTTTTGTTGCTGCCCAGCCTTTCGAATTCCTTTTCCTGAAGGGCGCGCAGCAGTTTGGGCTGCAGCTCCAGCGGAATGTCGCCGACTTCATCCAGGAAGAGTGTTCCCTCGTGGGCCAGCTCCAGGCGGCCGATCTTTTGCGAAATGGCGCCGGTAAAGGCCCCTTTTTCATGGCCGAACAGCTCACTTTCCAGCAACCCCGTGGGAATGGCGGCGCAATTCAGCTTGACGAACGTGCGGTCGCGCCGGGGGCTCAAGTCATGAATGGCGCGGGCGATCAATTCCTTTCCGGTGCCCGTTTCACCCAGGATCAGGACGGTAGCATTGGTGGGGCCCACGGATTCCACCTGCTTTAAAATTCGCTTGAGAGCGGGGCTGTCGCCGATGATCTCCTCAAAGTGGTATTCGGTGCGGATTTCTTCCTCAAGGTAGAGTTTCTCTTCAGCCAGCCGCTCTTTGAGTTCCGCCACCTTGCGATAAGTCAGGGCATTGTCCAGAGCGATAGCAACGTGGCTTGTCAGTTGTTGCAGCAGGTCGACGTGCTGCTGGTCAAAGGCGCCTTTCCGTCGGCCCACCAGGTTCAGGGTGCCCAGCACGCGGTCCTGCGTAACCAGCGGCAGGAAGCAGGCGGACTTCACGCCTTCAGCCCTCAGGCGGTCGGTGGCCTGGGAACGGATGGGGATGTTTTCAAGATCGTTGAGGACCAGCGGCTGCCGGGAATTCATCACGCGGCCCGCCAGAGCTTCCTGGGCGGGTGAGAGCATCTCTTTTCCCAGCGCGGCCTCAGTTTCGGGCTGTTCCAGTGAAAACAGGCGCAGGTCCCCGCTTGCGGGCTCGTAAAGAGCGAGCGACGCGTACTCGTGGGGCAAGATGCGTTGAAGCGTGGCCGAGATCGCGGTGAAAAGCTCCCGAACATCCAGGTTGGACAGCAGCACCATGCTGATTTCCAGCAGCAAGGCCTCCTCCGCCTTCTTCCGTTCTGTAATGTCGGTGGAGATGCCGGCCACCGCGTAAGGCCGTCCCCAGGCGTCAAACAGAGGGACCTTGATGGAAATGTAGGTGTGAATGCCCCCGGAGTGCCTGACGGCTTCTTCGAATTCCAACGGGCTTCCAGCCTCAATCACCTTTTGGTCATTGGCCCGCAGGGTCTCCGCCATTTCCTTTGGGAAAAGGTCGAAATCGGTTTTCCCTTTGGCCTCGCCCCTTGGGATATTGTAGAGCTTTTCAAATCGCCGGTTCACGCGGAGGTAACGGCTTTCGAGGTCCTTGACGTAGATGAGGGTGGGTGAATTGTCCAGAATGCTCTGCAACTGCTCTTCGCTGGTGCGCAGAGCATCCTCCGCCTGCTTGCGCAGGGTGATGTCGCGGACCACGGTCAGTACCACCATTTCTTCGCCGGAGCTGATGGGGCTCAGCATGATTTCAACAGGAAATTCGCTTCCATCGCTGCGCCTGGCAAACAGTTCCAGTCCCACGCCAATGGCGCGCATGTGCGGCCCGGCCTGATAATTGCCGCGGTCGCTTTCGTGTGTTTTGCGGAAACGGTCCGGAACCAGGACCTCGATGGGCAGGCCTTGCAACTCTGTGCGGCTGTACCCAAACATTTTTTCTGTCTGGGCGTTCACGCGGGTGATGAAACCCTTCGAGTTCACCACCAGGACGCCGTCCGGCGAGGCCTCAAAGAACTGTTCGAAAATAGCCTGGGTTTCTCTCTGCCGGAACTCGGGCTTTTTTGCGGCCGTCGGGCCGGCATGCTGCGGACCGAGGTTCATGGGGTCGGGAGTGTTGTTAAAAGCCACCGCTACCTCGAGTGCAAGGGGCCCTTGGCGTTTGCGATCGTTCCTGGCGCACAAGTCCTGATGCCGGCAAATCCTGGTGTGCCCGTGACGTCTTGATTCGGTCCTGGCGAATCGGTAGACTTTGGACCGATTCGTCGCTCTACCAGAATAGACGCACCTGGCTGGGGTACGGTTTCACCCGCCGGATGATTGGGCAGGACCGGTTGCCGGACTCGTCCCCCTTGATCCGGCCGATGAGGCACCGGTGGCCTGGTTTGCAGGCCCATCACCATAAAAGTTCCCTCTGGCAGCCCCTCGCAGATATTCTCTCCCTGAGAATTGTACAGCAGGCAGTTCAGAATATCGAAGCATCTGGCAGGCTGAGGCGGAAACCCCGGCGGAAGTAAAAACCTGACGCACAGCCACGCGGCGAGATTGGACTCATGACCTTGAAAATCGCCTGGTAAAGGCTTGTCCTCCCCGCCATGCCCTGCCCCAAAGCTTCAACAGAATACACCTATTCTTACCATAACATTGGGGATTTGTAGCGATTAACTGATGGCACGACGGAGACGCAGAAAAAAATGGGACCGGCCGAAACCGGACGACAGAGAGTTCAGGAGGGTGGGGGCGAATTGGCCGCGTTAAGTCGCTGGCCTTGCGGAGCTTCGTGCTTGCTATCTCGCTCCGCTTGTTGGTTGCTTCCTGTTCGCCTTCGCGCACCCTCCTTCCATAACTTATGATTGTCCAGATTCGTTGGTTCCACGGTGAGCTGCGTCACAAAGCTCAGTGACGGTCTTGATCGTCCTGTCTCACATGGGTTCCTGCATGGGCGGCTGGTACGCGTCAGCTCCAATGCTGCGCGCCTCATGACCTGGGAGGGAATATTCGCTTGAGCCAAGCGTGGGCGCGCCATTGGGCCGTATCAAGACGGGCGGCGAGGGAAGGGAACCGCTCCCGTAATTTCTGGAGCAGCTTGCGCGCCCACGCGTACTCCGCCGCGAGGAGGGTGATGCCGACCAGAAGAAACAACACGCCCTGGAGGATGGGCAGAAAAAGCCCCGCCACACCCAGCGCGACAAAGCTCCACCCGGTAATGAGGACCAGCCAGCGGTTGAATCTTTTGCGCACGGCGATGTTGGGAGCGCCCGAAACTTTCGCGCCTGGATCCGCAGGCGGGCGGTCAGGATAGGGTTTCACTTTCCCTGACAGCCATCAGCGGGCTCAGGCTGACTGCTTTGCCGCTCCCGCAAAACAATTGTAAAGCCACGCGAAGATGGCTCCTCCAATTCCGCCGTCTACGAGGCCGTAGCCTGTGCCGACCAGCACATCCAGAAAGTGGTGCGAATTGTGAAAGCCCGGATAGATGGAGCTTGCCCACGCGAGGAAAGCCACTCCATAGGAAGGTGCAGCAAGATTGACAATTCCCACCAGAAAAATACAAGCGGCCCACAGGATTCCGATGGCCAGGGCCAGGCCCTTTACCGATAGCCGCATCGCCACTCCTCCTCATTCGTTTTTAGATTAATCCCGACCGAATGCCCCCTATCATCTCACCATTTACTGCCCGGTTCCATAGAAGCAGCTGGCGCAGGACTTGTTTTTTATGCGGCTTGCGGCTTCTTCCCCTCGACACCTTCTTCCGCCTTCTTCTCGCTCACCACAACCGGTGCGGCTTTCGACTTGGGCGCGGGAACCTGCACCAGCACCCTGCACGGCGCATGGTGGGTGACGTGCTGCACGGTCGATCCCAGCAGCGTTTCAGCCAGGCGGTGATTGTGGTGGTATCCGATGATCAGGAGATCGATCTCCCCTTCACCCGCTTCGCCCACGATAGCCTCGCCGGCGTTGCGCGCCTTCAGCAGCTTGGTCGAGATGTGCATGGAGAAGTTGTTGGAGGCAATCTGCCGGGCCAGTGAAAGCACCTGCTGCCCGGGCCGATCGAAGACGGGGTCCATCACGTCGATGGGCAAACCCGGGGGCACCTCAATCACGTGCAACGCAATCACGCTGGTTCCCGCCAGGCTGGCCATCTGGCAGGCCAGTTTGGCCAGGCTCCCTGCTGTTTCTGTGTCTCGCAACGCAACCATGACTTTTGGTTTATCCATGGCTTGCTCCTTTCTCCGCCGCAGGCAGCGGAAGGTTCCGGGACGAGTTCGGAAGCCTGCAAGCGGGACCCTCTCTATGGCGGACCCTGCCCGGATTCCCATCTCTGCTCTCGGGCCTGAGCCTGCTTCTTAATTCTCCCGCGCGGCCCACATTCGGGCTGTGCGCACGGTCACAGCCGCTGGTATTCTCGGTCACGGCGCTGTGGCCTTATATAGATTAGCTTGATATTTGCTGGGAGGGTACCGCGAGGTTCGCAGGTTAGCTTCTGGGCAGGAGAGGCAAGCCAGCCATCCCCAGCTCGATGGGGACTCGCTCCTCCCAGCAGCTTTTTTGGGAGGAGCCGCGATGCTCAGAATCGAGAATATCCTCTGCCCCCCCGATTCTTCCGAATATTCGCTGAAGGCCTGCGAATACGCTGTGTCATTGGCGCAGCGTGACGGGGCAAAGCTTTTTTTGCAGCACCTTATCCAGCCGCTGACTTTCACCTGTCCCTGCCACGCTTTTCCAGACCCCATCAACGAAGTTTTCCGGAACCTTGAAACCAGCGCGGCCAGAAGTTTTCTGAGAGGATGTCAGCGCATTCGGGGAAGGGGTTTGAAATCCGGCGTTTCGTGCACAAGGGAACGGCGCCGGACTGCATGCTGCCTTCGCTGAAATCCAGGCAGCCGGGCTGATTGCCATGGGCGGCCAGGGGCGCCAGGGGGTTGGCCATTTCACCATGGGACCGGTGGCCGGGAAGGTTTTGAGGAAGACTTTTTGGGGGCGCGGCGATGGCGCGCGGGGGGAATTTGTGAAAGTCCATGCCACAAGCTCTTGAATTGATCTGCCGATAGCGTTCAGAATGGAAAGGTTGCTATGGCGAATCCAATGAAACCCTCTGCAAAGCAAACCATCGAAGGCGCGCATGACATCTACCGCCAGATGCACCACCCTCTGGACGTTTTCTTCTACCCCGAGAGTGTTGCTGTCATCGGCGCCACCGAGGCCGCAGCCAGCGTGGGCCGCACTCTCCTGTGGAACCTGATCAGCAGCCCGTTTGGCGGCACGGTTTATCCCGTCAATCCCAAGCGCAGCCAGGTGCTGGGCGTGAAAGCTTATCCCAATGTCGGGGCGCTGCCCGAGCCGGTGGACCTGGCCGTGATTATCACGCCGGCCCGCACGGTGCCCGGCCTTGTGGGCGAGTGCGTGGACGCCGGAGTCAAAGGCGTTGTGGTCATCTCGGCAGGTTTCAAGGAATGCGGGGCCGCCGGCGCCGAGATGGAGCGAGAGATCATGGCCCAGCTTCGCCGCGGCAGGACCCGCCTGATTGGTCCCAACTGCCTGGGCGTGATGAGCCCACTCTCCGGCCTGAACGCCACCTTCGCCCGCACGGGCGCGCAGCCGGGCAACGTGGCCTTCATCAGCCAGAGCGGCGCGCTCTGCACCGCCATCCTCGACTGGAGCCTGCATGAGCACGTGGGCTTCAGCGCTTTTGTTTCCGTCGGATCGATGCTGGATGTGGGCTGGGGCGACCTGATCAATCACCTCGGCGACGACCCCAGCACCCACAGCATTATTCTCTACATGGAATCGGTTGGCGACCCGCGGGCCTTTCTTTCCGCCGCCCGGGAAGTGGCGCTTTCGAAGCCCATCATTGTGATCAAGGCCGGCCGCACGGAAGCCGCTGCCCGCGCCGCCGCTTCGCACACGGGCGCCCTGGCCGGCAGCGACGAAGTTCTGGAAGCCGCCTTCCGGCGGTCCGGCGTGCTGCGTGTCTCCAGCATCGCCGATCTGTTTTCCATGGCGGAAGTTCTGGCCAAGCAGCCGCGCCCCAAAGGTCCGCGCCTGGCCATCCTGACGAATGCGGGCGGTCCCGGAGTTCTGGCCACCGACGCGCTCTCCATCCACGGCGGCGAGCTGGCCGTGCTTTCGGATTCAACCATTGAATCGTTGAACGGAATTCTGCCGCCGCACTGGAGCCACAACAATCCCGTGGACATTCTGGGGGATGCGGAGCCCGAACGCTACGCGAAGGCGGTAGAAATTGTGGCCCAGGACCCCAGTGCCGATGGCCTGCTGGTGATTCTGGCCCCGCAGGCGATGACCGACCCTTCCGAGACCGCCGAAAAGTTGAGGCGCTTTTCAAAGCTGAAAGGCAAACCGATTCTGGCAAGCTGGATGGGCGGCGCCCAAGTTCTGGCCGGGCAGGAAATCCTGAACCGCTCCGACATTCCAACTTTCCCCTATCCCGACGCCGCGGTCCGCACGTTCCAGTACATGTGGCAGTACAGCTACAACCTGCGCGGCCTTTATGAAACGCCCATGCTGGTTTCAGGCAGCGAGGAAAATGGCATCCGGCATGACGAGGTCCGGGGCATCATTCAGCGCGTCCAGCAGTCCGGCAGAACACTTCTTGATGAGTACGAATCCAAGCGGCTGCTGGCGGCCTATGGCATTCCCACCGTTCCCACCTTTGCGGCGAAATCGGAAGATGAGGCGGTGGAACTAGCCGGGAAGGCGGGCTACCCGGTGGTGCTGAAGCTGCTTTCTGAAACCATCACCCACAAGACCGACGTGGGCGGGGTGCAGTTGCGCCTGCGTGATGAGGCCGCCGTCCGGCAGGCTTATCGGGCGATTGAAACCTCCGTGCTGGAAAAGACGGGGCCCGGAAATTTCGGGGGCGTTACCGTGCAGCCCATGATCGAGTTCAAGGGCTACGAAATCATTCTGGGCAGCACATTCGATGCCCAGTTCGGATCGGTCCTGCTGTTTGGATCGGGCGGGCAACTGGTGGAGGTTTACAAAGACCGCGCGCTGGCCCTGCCGCCGCTCAACACCACCCTGGCCCGGCGCATGATGGAGCAGACGCGCATCTGGACGGCCCTCAAGGGCGTGCGCGGACAGAAAGCCGCCGACCTCGCCGCGCTGGAGCGCCTGATGGTGCGCTTCAGCCAGCTCGTCATCGAACAGAGGCGCATCCGCGAAATTGACATCAATCCCCTGCTGGTCTCGGGCGACGGCATGATTGCGCTGGACGCGCGCGTGGTCCTGCACAGCAGCGAAGTTAGCGAAGAGCAACTGCCCAAGCCGGCCATCCGCCCCTATCCCGCGCAGTACAGCTACAAGTGGAATTTGAAGGACGGCACGCCCGTGGTCATTCGCCCCATCCGCCCGGAAGACGAGCCGCTGATGGTGAATTTCCATCACACGCTCTCCGAGCGCAGCGTCTACATGCGCTATTTCCACATGCTCTCGCTGAGCCGCCGCATTGAGCATGACCGCCTCACCCGCATCTGCTATATCGATTATGACCGCGAGATGGCCCTGGTGGTTGAACACGCCAATCCCGCAAGCGGTGAGAAGCAGGTGCTCGGAGTCGGTCGCCTCAGCAAGCTGCATGAGGGGGGCGGAGCGGAAGTCGCCATCGTCATCAGTGACGAGTTCCAGCGGAAAGGCATGGGCACCGAGCTGCTGAACCGCCTGCTGCAGATTGCCCGCGACGAGAAGCTGAATTTTGTGGCGGCGGAAATCCTGCGCGAAAATCCCGAAATGCAGCGCATGGTGGAAAAGGTCGG
>JAJYJL010000093.1 GCA_021789565.1 Acidobacteriota bacterium | reverse complement strand
ATTTCGTGTTCCGCAAGACTTTTGCCGGCGAACAAGCACCCTGCCTGGAGACCCGACCTGTCACCGCAGCCTGATGAGCGCCTTTTCGCGGTCATGAAAGGAAGTCCAAAAAAGAAACGAGGCTTTGACGCTGGTGACTGGGTGCGGAAGGCGGGAAGGAAAACGTGGAATGTGCCTGGAAAAAAAAACGGCGGAGTCCCCTCACCGCAAGACCCCGCCGCACTGGAGTGAGGAACGGTCCCGCAGTTACTTGCTCGGAGGCGTGGCCGGCGTGGGCGGCCCCATATGGCGGTGAAAGTCCCGGCGTCGAAAATCCCGATGGAATCCCATGCGCGATTCCTTCAGCTTGTTCCACTGCTCTTCCGTCAGGACATTGCGGGTAGTCAGCATGCTCTGGACGCGCTCCTTCTCAAGCGCCGCCCGCGCCTGCGACACCTTATCGACCTGGGCAAGCACCTGGGCCTCGTCCGGGTGATAGCTTTCCAACATCGGACCCAGAATTACCTGCTGCTTTTCCAGGTCGGCCCGCAGGTCGATCATCTTCAGGCGGCTGTCCAGCGAGATCTTTTCGAGTTGCTGCTTCTGCTGGTCGGTCAGCCCGATTTCTTCGGCGACCCTGGGATTTCTCCACCAGGACCCCATTCCCCCGCGGTGGAACCACATGACATTGCCGCCCCCCCTCGGACCTCGGGTCCGCATTTCAAAAAACCGTTGGCCAGGTCCCGGCATGTCCACGGCGCCGGGCCCTCCGCGCATGGTCACAACTCCCGCCCCTTCCGCGGGACCTGCCTGCACCGCCACGGCATCGGGCCGTTCAATTGTTCCACTGGCCTGTCCCTCCTGCGCCAGGGCGACAGTGCTGAAGAGAGCAAGGACCGCCGCGATGCTCACAAGTCTTTTCACCATTTCATACCTCCCTATTGTCAAGTTTTTCCCTTCCTTGCTGCTGATGCTGGAGGCCAGTGCCACAACCCTGACATTGTGAAATCTTGTCCGTGTCGCAACCACGGTCCCTCTGGCCTCGCACTTTTATTGTCAATCAAATTGCGCAGAGTGAAGTTAAAGCCTGCGTAAATTCTGGTTTTGTTCTCTGCGGAAGCGCTGCTGATGGCGAAAGCCGCACGGGAGTGCCGGATATCCAGGTCTCTCAGCGCGAAGAATTGTCAGGAAGGCTGTCCAACAAACTTGTAACCCAGGCCGCGGACGGTAAGAAAGTGGCGGGGATTCTGCGGGTCCTGTTCCAGCTTCTGCCGCAGCATCCAGATGTGGGCATCGACGGTGCGGGTCAGGGTCGATTCATCATAACCCCACACCTCGCGGAGCAGTTCCTCGCGGGACACGGTGGTGCCCTGCTGGCGGATAAAGTATCCCAGCAATTCAAACTCTCTGGCTGACAGCTCGACCGGCTTGCCGTCGCGCCGCACCGCGGTGCTGCGGAAGTCCACCATCACCGGACCGAACTGGAAAATCGAATCGCGCTGGTCGCTTTGCGGAGACGAAGCCCTGCGCAGCAGCGCTTCAACCCTCGCCAGCAATTCGGAGGAATCGAACGGCTTGGCCAGATAATCATCAGCGCCCAGCTTGAGGCCGGAGACTTTGTCCGCAACCTGGCCGCGAGCAGTCAGCATAATGATCGGGGTGCGAACGGAGCGCCGCCGCAGAGCGCGGCAGATCTCAAATCCGTCTTTGTGCGGCAGCATCACGTCCAGAACAATGAGATCAAAACCGCCCTCGGACGCGCGCTCGAGCGCTTCCTGGCCGTCCTGCACGTTCTCCACCTGGAAGCCTTTGCTGGCCAGCAGGTCGGTGAGGGTCAAAACCAACGCGGAGTCATCTTCCACCAGCAGGAGCCTGGGTTGCAGAAAAACTTTTCGTTTCATGCCTTCGCCCTCGCTTGCGGCTGGCTTCGCGGCATGCGCAACGGACTTGCGCTCACACGGCCTTGCGCTGAGGTTCTGAAACAGTGGGCAGACGGAGCGTAAATCGCGTTCCCCTGCCTTTCGAGCTTTCCACGCTCACGCTGCCGCCCTGCGCCTCAATGTGGCGCTTCACGATGCTCAGTCCCAGCCCCGCTCCCGGCACGGTTGAGGCCAGCACGTCCTTGCCGCGATAGAAGGGCTCAAAGATGTGGGCCAGGTCCGCCGGCTCGATGCCGGGCCCGTGGTCTTCCACGGCAATCAGCACTTCTTTTCGTCCGCCATTCGGAGCGCCCGCGGCGGTAACGCCAAGCCATCGGCCGGCGCCGCCGTATTTGATGGCATTGGCCAGCAGGTTCTTCACGGCGCTTTCAACCGACGAGGCTTCCGCCAGGACCAACGGCAGATTTTCCTCCACATTGCTGTCCACCTGCCATCCGCCGTCGCGCAGTGAGGACCCAAACTCAGCGAGCACCGCCTTCACGATAGCCGCCGCGTCGGTCGGAACAGGTTCGTACCGCTTGGCGCCCGACTGTATGCCCGCATAGCCCATCACCTGCTCAATCAGCTCGGTCAGGCGGCGGGCCTCATTCTGCACCAGGGCGCCATACTCCCGCACCCGGCTCGATTTCCTGACCACGCCGCTCGAGAGGTTGAACCCGGCGGATTGGATCGAGGCCAGCGGAGTCCTGAACTCGTGCGAAATGCCGGCGACAAATTCCATCTCGCGGCGCGCCAGCTCGCGTGCGCGATGGGTGGTGATCACCAGCGAGCCCATGCTGACCCCCAGTAATAGGAGGACGCCGAACCCCAGGGCCAGATTACGCCGCCGTGTGCGCGCCACCAGGGCGTCAATGGAGCCCGCCTTGTTTTTCACCACCAGTAGCCACGCGCCTTCATGCGGAATGTTCAGCTCACCGAATCGCCCCAGCGGCACGGCTTCCATGGGAATGGGAGGAGGGCCTGCGACAGACAGGCCAATGGAGCCGCGCGGCCTGCCCCGCTGCAATCGCCTGAAAGCACGCGCTCGAAATATGGCGTTGACCTCCCCAAAGGAGGCAAAAAGCACTGCCTGGCCGTCCGGCGAAGAAAAGGACGAAGGCGTCAGGCCAGGCTCAGAACCGTAAACCAAAGCGGGCGGTTTGCCGGCCAGAATTCCCACCCGGTAGCTGGACAATCCCGGCCCGCTGAAACTGCGCTGAAGCAGTTGCGGCAGCACGTGCTGCTCAAGATAGCTGACGTTGATTTCAAGGAAGCACCAGCCGCGCAGCCGGCCGAAAAAGGGAGGATGGTTCGGAGGCGATTTCGCAACCCTGCCTCCGAAGCCTTCAGTCGAGAAGCCGTGTTCCTCACGCTCTGTAAACACTTCGTCCGGCGGGCCCATCCTTCCCGCATTGAAAGTCCCGAAACGGCGTTTAAAAGTGCGGCCATGAGCATCCGCTTCCACCAGCGGGACCACGATGGCCGGGCGGTCCCCTACAAAGGCAAAGGGGAAACCGGCGCCACGGAACATCACCATCCGCCGCTCGCCGTGCATGTTGGCGCCTTCAAGCCTGGGGCGGAACAGCGACAGAGACGAAGGCCACGGTTCAGGTTTGAATTTCCCGCTCTTCGTGTCCAGGGTCCGAAAGCTCGCCTTTCCCTTCTCGTCCAGCGTGGCCACACTCAATCCTGACACCAGAGGACCGTTCGTGTCGCTCGCCTCCCACTGCGAGTAAAATCCTGCAAGATAATCTTCCAGCGCCGCGTCTGTGCCCGCTCGCGGCGTGGGACGGAAGGTTGCGCGGATTTCCTGAAGCGGGGCGCGAAGCTCTTCGCGAAAGCTTCTCATCGCCGCTTTGAGGAATTCCTCCTGCTGCTCACGGTCCGCGACGCTCGCCCGGTTGATCCAGCCGTAGAGCAGGCTGCCCGCCAGCACCAGCCCCGCTGCAAAAACCGCCATGGTCAGCAGCGGCAAATTCGACTTGGATAAATTCCAGCGCACTCAGTTGAATTATATAACGCGCAAGGCCGCGCAGACCCAGTTGCAGACCCGCGCCAGAAGCGACTTTACCAGGATTTTACAGCTCGCCTTTCGCGAAGGGCGCGACTTCAGTCGTGCCGCCAGACGCCTTTACGACCCTTATCAGGGTTTCATCTCCTGAAGGCACGCCCAGTGCCGCAGTCGTCACGCTCTTTGGCATGTCTGCGAGAACATGGCGTCTGCCTTGGGAAAATTCGGTACAATTGCAACCACCAGCGGGAGCAACTCCCGCTCCGCGCGGAAAAATATCTGAACGCCACCCAACCTGGCGCCGTCTTTACCGGTGAGGCTTGCGGATGCCGGAATCGAGCGAAGGCGTGTTGAGCGACATTTTCCCGATCGCTGCTGCTTCCACGAATGAGATGGAAACGGCGGTGCGGCAGCACTCGCGCTTCGTTTACGCCATAGCTTACTCCGTGCTTCGCAATCATCACGACGCGGAAGACGCCGCCCAGGAAACCTTCGTCCGTTTCTGGCGGCACCGCAGGCGATGGAGGCTGATTCGCAATCCGCGGGCATGGCTGGCGCGAATGGCCTGGCGCGTGGCGCTGGATGCGCGAAAGAAGTGCGCGCAGCATGATGCAGCCATTTCGCTCAGCGAGTCCGCGCAAGTGATCGCGCAGCTTCGGGCTGCGGGCACGCCCGCGGACGAAATCGCGGCCCGTGGAGAGATGGCGGCGCTGCTGGACCGGCTGATCGAATCGCTGCCGGAGGAGCTTCGCCACCCACTGGCGCTTTCGCTTGCTGAGGAACTCTCATCGGCGGAAATAGCCGCCATTCTGGGAATTCCGGAAGGCACCGTGCGGCAGCGGCTGTGGCAGGCGCTCCAGATTCTGAAAGAGAAGCTTTCAGTTTTGATCGAGGGAAAACATGGAAGATAACGACCGGTTTGTTGATGAACTCCTGGATTCCGCCCTGGCCCATCGTCGGGTCGCGGAGCCGCGTCCCGGACTCGAAGGGCGCATCATGGCGCACGTCCGTTCTGCCAGCCAGGAGAGCAGCAAAAGCAAGGCACGGAAATTATGGCTGGCCGCAGCAGCGGCAGCAGCCGTCATTGGCTTGGTCGCAATTTACGCGGCAAACCTGTCGCACAACCCAGCTCTGCAAACATCGCAAACCGTGAATCAGGTTCCTGCAGCATCGCCCACGGTAACCTTGAAGGCGAGTTCAGAACCAACTCCAGCCGCCAGCCCTGCGACGAAAATCGCTGAACCAAAGCAGGTCGCACGCAGTGAAAGGAAACCGTTGCGCCGGGTTGAAGCACATCACTGGCCATCGCAGTTCCCTACCCCGGCGCCATTATCGCCGGAAGAGAAGGCCCTGGTCCGATACGTCCGGGAAACGCCGCCGCAGGTGCTTGCTGAGCCCATTCTGAAACCTGATTCCACGATCCAGCGTGTAGAGGTCAAGCCATTGGAGATTCCGCCACTTGAAATCAAGCCCCTGGCGCTTGGACCGGGGCATGAGGAAATGCGATGACCGGCTGCTTGCAAAGCGGCCCGGGCCCCGTCGTTCCGATTCCGCAAGGCGGGAGAGGAACCTGCTTTTGATCCGTGGCTGGGGAAAGCAGGTCCCTCGGGCCTATCAACAGAATCGGCCCTCGGGATGACGGACGGAGGAAGTTTTTCATCAACCTGGTAAAAATGGAGGGAGTTATGCGAAAAACAAAGTGAAATGTCTTACTCCTGACTTCCGCGCTGGCCTTTACATGCCTGGGCACTCGGGCCGCCGCCGCGCCGCAGCCGGAGAAACAGGCACAGAGTGGACAGCAAGCAAAAGAGAATACGAGCCTGAGCGTCGCTATCTATCGGGTGAGCTACAAGGTGAGCGAAATGGAAAACGGCAAGACCATCAATTCTCGCTCATATACGCTGATGGCCCAACCCGGTAAGACGATGAGCCTCCGAATCGGAAACAGGGTTCCCTACACTAGTTCCAACAATACGGGGAAGGGATTCAGCGTAAGCCTTCAATACTCGAGCGTGGGCATGAACATCGATTCCACCATCGATGATCGAGACGGGCGTCTGCTTATACACACGAACTTGGAAATGAACACTCTTGCGAGCAAAGTGCCACAATCCGCGCTCGAACATCCACCGATATTCAACGACCTGAGGCTGGTTGACACTACATCCGCTACAATCGGGAAACCGGCATTCGTGGGCTCGCTTGACGACGTCGCCTCAAACCGGCGCTACGTCATCGAAGTCACCGTCACCAAGGCCAAGTAATTTCCACTCCACATATTGGCGGGTGGCATGTGGCACGGACATCCCGCCCGTGACCCGCCGCCCCTCCGCGCACCACTTAGCGCTAACGCGAACTGCCCAGGGCGCGACCGCTGAGTCTTTTCTTCTCCAGGGGCTGAAGCCTGCGCCCCTGGTGTCCTGCTTCCCGTCGGGACCGGCATCACGGGTCGTGACATCGGTGGGGCCATTGCTGGCTTTCCTCCTTTGTAGCGCCGGACTTCAGCCCGGCAAATGCCTGGCCGTCGAGGCAATGCTGACCTGAAGGTCAGCCCTGCAACTTCGGCGCGCGACTTGCGGCTGCTTCTTCTTCAGGGGGTGGGAGCTTTAGCTCCGACATTTGCCTGGCCCTGCCGGGAGCCGGGCTTTCAGCCCCTGAAGCGATGGTTCCCGCGCGATTTTGCTTGACTTTTCTGGCCTAGTTTGGTAGCCTTCATGATGTGAAGTGTGGCGCAGTCAGCGGGCGGAATTCGCGCCGCCTGCGCCGGACGTCACCGGGCGCCTCAAAAGGCTAGGTTTCTGGCTTTTCGGGGCGAATGGGACAGAAAAAAGATGTTATTTTGAAAAACGAACCGGAGAGGTTGCTGAAAACAAAGGATCGCCACCAAAAAACGAACCGGAACGAACCGAAAAACGAAGCGGAGAAGTTGTTGAAAATGCGTTCCTGTGGAAAAAACGAACCGAAGAACGAACCGGGCCATGTTGTTGAAAACAGGCAATAGCTAAAATCTCCCGCCGGCTACAGCGACTCGCCGCGTTCCTTCCCTTAACGGCTAGCCATGAGTTAATCCGCAGATTACTGCGACCGCACGGAGGACGGCGGCAGAAGCGCGCGAGATCGAGAGGCACAATACGCGTGATCTGCGCAATCTGCGAAATCTGTGGGACCCGGTGTGCCGCAGGTCACTTGCAACCTGATGCCTGCGTTATATACTTGGGATCATCAGGAGATCCAACATGCCAAACATTCCTAATAAGCTCGCCAGCTTTTCTCGTCTCTTTTTGTTGTCATTGGCGGCGGTGATTGCGGCTGTCGCATTCGCAGGCTATACGCGCGCGCAGCAGCTTTCGCAGGCTGAAATTGACCGGCGCGCTGACGCGCTGCTCGCCAAACTGACCCTGCAACAGAAAATCAAACTGATCGGCGGCGTGGACAGCATGTTCACCCATGCCATGCCACAGATCGGGCTGCCGCGCCTGAAGATGTCAGACGGGCCGGTGGGCGTCCGCGTCTGGGGCCCCAGCATCGCCTACGCGGGTGGCATTGGCCTTGCGGCCTCATGGGACCCTGCACTGGCCCGCGAGGTGGGCGTTGCGCTGGGCCGGGACGCGCGGGCCCGCGGAGTCCACTTTCTGCTGGGCCCGGGCGTCGATATGTACCGCGCGCCGATGAACGGCCGCAACTTTGAGTACTTCGGCGAAGATCCTTATCTCGCTTCTGAGATCGCCGTCGGATACATCGAGGGCCTGCAAAGCGAGGACGTGTCGGCCACAATCAAGCATTACGCGGTAAACGATGCGGAATATGACCGCCAGCACGAAAACGCCATCGTGGGCGCGCGCGCCCTGCGCGAAATTTATCTCCCGGTTTTTGAGGCGGCGGTCAGGCAGGCGCACGTGGGCGCCTTCATGGATTCCTACAATCTCATCAATGGCGAATACGCCACGGCAAACAAATTCCTGAACACAACCGTGCTGAGAAAAGACTGGGGCTTCCGCGGCATTATGATGTCGGACTGGGGCGCGGCGCACGATGCCGTGGCCGATGCCAACTCCGGACTCGATCTCGAAATGCCGTCGGCAGAATTCATGAACGCAAAGAACCTGCTGCCGGCCATCAAAGCGGGCAAAGTATCTGAAGCGACCATTGACCAGAAGGTGCGCCGGATTCTGCGCGTCGCCATACGATTTGGCTGGCTCGATCACGACCAGACGGACCTGAATATTCCCAAATACAGCCGGGAATCGATCGCAACCGCGCTCCAATCCGCCCAGGAGAGCATGGTGCTGCTGAAGAATGAAGGGCGCATTCTGCCGCTCGATCTCAGCAAGGTCCACACCATCGCCCTGATCGGGCCGGATGCTTTCCCGGCGCAGGCTTCGGCGGGAGGCAGCGGGCACGTCACAGCCATTGCGCCGGTCAGCTTCCTGGAAGGATTAACCCATGGGCTGCCCCACACCAAAATCCTCTGGAACAGCGGCGTGAAAGAACTTTCACAACTTCTGGGAGGACGGAGTTCCTCCGGGCATATCAGAGGCAATTTCTCAACCGACGCCCAGGGTCAACACCCCGGTCTCACCCAGGAAGAGTTCGACAGCGGGACTATCAGTGGCAAGCCCGACCGCGCCCAGGTGGTTCCGGGCGTGCAGTCCTGGGGCGGCAGTCCGTTTGCTCCCCGGTCCAACAAGAAGATTGCCGTCCGCTGGACCGGCTACTACACGCCGAAAACCTCGGGGCCGCAGGAATTCATCGTTGGTTCCGTCGCCCGCGATACCTACCAGCTTTACGTGAACGGCAAGAAGGTGCTGGAGGGTTTGCCGGGCCGCGGCGAACCTCAAAGGGTGGAGATCGATCTGCCGGCCGGCAAGGCCGTTCCTGTGCGACTGAACTACCAGCCGGAGACAAACCAAATCAGGATTGGATTCAACGCCCTGCCGGCCGCCGACATGCTGGATCCCGACGCTACAAAAGTGGCCGCAAAGGCTGATGTTGTGGTGCTCGCAGTTGGATTCGACCCGCAAATCGAAGGCGAAGGCCATGACCGCACTTACGACCTGCCTCCGGGACAAGAAGCTCTCATCAGGGCCGTAGCAGCCGCAAACCCGCACACCATTGTTGTGCTGACCAGCGGCGGCAGCGTGGCCACCGCCGGCTGGCTGGATCGAGTGGCGGCGTTTCTCGAATCATGGTATGGCGGATCGGAAGCAGGCAAGGCGCTGGCGGACGTCCTGTCGGGACGTATGAATCCCTCCGGCAAACTGCCCATCACCTGGTGGAAACGAGTGCAGGACAATCCCACCTGGAACAACTACTATGAGCCGGCTGGTTCGCGCGACGTCCACTACCGCGAAGGCATCTTCCTCGGCTACCGCGCTTATGGGCACAACGGCCAGCCGGCGCCGCTGTTTCCGTTCGGCTTCGGCCTTTCCTACACCACGTTCGCCTTCAGCAACCTCAGCGTGAGTCCCGCCACCGCCAGCCCGAACGGGCCCATTACGGTGAGCTTTGACGTGAAGAACACAGGCAGCCGCGCTGGCAGCGAGGTCGCCGAAGTTTACGTCAGCGATCCCTCCGCCACCGTGCCGCGGCCGGAAATCGAGCTGAAAGGTTTTGAGCGCGTCACTCTCAAGCCCGGCGAGACGATGCACGTGAGCGTGAAACTCGACAAACGCTCGCTGGCTTACTGGGACGTGAAATCGAACGGCTGGAAAGTCGATCCGGGAACGTTTGTGGTTTCCGTCGGCAACAGCTCCGAAAACCTGCCGCTGAAGGAGAAGTTTACGGTGCGGTGACGTGGCAGGCGATAGGCAGCATGCCGTAGATGGGAAGAAATCTGTAGCGCAAACCGCCGTGTTCGCGGTCTGCGGCTCTTGTTTTTACCAATGTTCCGGTGGAACACAATAAAAACTGCGGACCTCAGAGCCGGATGTCCGCGCTTGTATCTACTTGCTTGAAGGTCCCGGAAGAAAGGGAGGTACCTGTGCCGAATCGAACGCTCGAGGAAGCTGGCTTCTATCGCGTCGGACACGTCTCGATTTCACGCTCATCGGAGTTCACGGTTAAGTATGACGTTATGCCGGAGGCAGAATGGTGGGTCTGCTCGCTCTATGCCTTCAGGATCAAAGGAAAGGTAGTAAGGATCGGCAAGACGGAAGGAGTCTTACGCCAACGAATCGCGGCGTGGCAGAGGGACGTTACCCGTGCCCTAAACGGCAAGCGCCGCAAAGGTGGCACGACACCTCAGGAGGCAGCGGACTGGAAAAGGCTGCTCACCGCAGGTCGACACGGGGACTTTTTGGCCATGCCAATACTGTCACCGAACGTAGATGTACTGAGAAGCAAAGAGAGGCAGCTCGTAGAAGAATACGGTCCGCCTCTCAACCACGAACTCACGAAGAAGGTCCGGATTTCCAAATGACATCACTACCCGCCTACCCGTCTTGCCGTCTCACCCTCTTACCCTGTTGCACTTTTAGTCCCGGCCTCGGCAAAAACGCCGGCAATAATCTGTTTGGCTTCTTCCTGGATTTTGTGCAGATGATCTTCGCCCATAAAGCTTTCGGCATAGACTTTGTAAACCTCCTCGGTGCCGGAGGGCCGGGCGGCGAACCAGCCGTGTTCGGTCACGACTTTAAGGCCGCCGATCGGCTGGCCGTTGCCGGGAGCGGTGGTGAGCATGGTTTCGATCTTTTCGCCGGCCAGCTCGGAGCTTTTCACCTGCTCAGGGGTCAGTCCTTTCAGAATTGCCTTCTGCCCGGCCGTGGCAGGGACATCGATCCGCTCATAAGCCGGCGCGCCGAATTCCGAGGTCAGTTCTGCATAAAGCTTGCCGGGATCGTGCCCCGTCACCGCGGTCATCTCGCCCGCCAGCAAGCCCATGACCATGCCGTCCTTATCAGTGGTCCAGACTGCGCCGTCGCGCCGCAGGAAGGACGCCCCGGCGCTCTCCTCGCCGCCGAATCCAAGCGAACCGTCGAGGAGCCCCTCGACAAACCACTTGAAGCCCACCGGGACCTCCACCAGCTTGCGGCCCAGCTTGCCGGCAACGCGGTCGATCATACCGCTGCTCACCAGCGTTTTGCCCACGCTCGCCCGGGGCTGCCATTCCGGGCGGTTCTGGAACAGATAGGAAATCGCCACTGCCAGATAGTGGTTGGGATTCATCAGCCCGGCGCTGCGCGTGACGATGCCGTGCCGGTCGTGGTCGGTGTCGCAGGCAAAGGCCACGTCAAAGCGGTCTTTCAACGAAATCAGCGCCGCCATGGCATAAGGCGAAGAGCAGTCCATACGAATCTGGCCGTCCCAGTCGAGGGTCATAAAGCGGAAGGTCGGATCAACCAGTTTGTTGACCACGGTCAAGGGCAGATGGTAGCGCTCGCTGATGCGGTCCCAATAGGCCACGCCGGCTCCGCCCAGCGGATCGACGCCTATTTTCAGCCCCGCACCGCGAATGGCCTCAATGTCAACCACTGCATTAAGATCATCGATGTAAGTTGTTGCGTAGTCATGCTGGTGCGTGGTTGGAGACTTCAGCGCTTTTGCCAGCGTCACCCTGCGCACGCCGCCAAGCCCCCCTTCCAGCAGGGCGTTTGCGCGCGCGGCAATCCAGCTTGTGATGGTGGTGTCGGCCGGGCCTCCGTCCGGAGGGTTGTACTTGAAGCCACCATCTTCCGGAGGATTGTGGGAAGGCGTAATCACAATTCCGTCTGCCCGCAGCGCTTTCGGCTGGCGGTTATAGGTCAGGATGGCATGCGACAGCACCGGCGTGGGCGTGTAGCCATCGTCGCGATCAATCATCACGTCAATTTCATTCGCAGCCAGGACTTCCAGCGCCGTGGCATAGGCAGGCTCGGAAAGGGCGTGGGTGTCTCTGGCCAGGAAAAGCGGGCCGGCGATCTTCTGCTCGCGGCGGAAGTCGCAAATGGCCTGGCTGATGGCAAGGATGTGCCCTTCGTTGAAAGAGTTGGAGAGCGAGGAGCCGCGGTGCCCGGAGGTCCCAAAGGCCACCCTCTGCGCGGGATCAGCAGGATCGGGCCGCCCGGCATAATAGGCGGTGATCAGCCGCGGAACGTTCACCAGCATCGAAGGATCGGCCGGCTGCCCGGCCCGGGGATGTGCCATAAGTCTTTGCCCTCCTTCCAGTTGACAAATTGCAGCCTGGTAAGGATATTTTTCAGCGCGTATCAGCTTTCGGATTACACTCCAGGAAGTAGTATTGTAACATCGTCTGGAATGCCACTTCCGGAGGGTAGCGCCGCCAATGTAGCGGCCTGCCGGTGCTATAATATGAAGATTTAGAGAGTTGCAGGGGATCCTATGCACTCCGTTTTGTTATGGCTGGCTTTAACCCTCTACTTTGCGGGCATCGTGCTGACAGTACCCTCCGTGAGGCGGCATCGTCCGTCGTTGCCATCATCGGCGCTTGCAGCGCTTGGCCTGGGACTGGGATTCCACGCCGCGTCGCTGGCTGTGAGGGCCTTTCATCTGCACCGCCTCCCGGTGATTGACGTCCAGAGCGCACTTTCGTTTTTTGCGTTTCTGGTAACGCTGGCCTTTTTCCTGGCCTATTTGCGCTACCGGATCAATGTTCTGGGAATCTTCATACTGCC
>JAJYJL010000092.1 GCA_021789565.1 Acidobacteriota bacterium | reverse complement strand
CATGGCAGGAAACGGCTTCAATATGGTCCGCATCATGGGCATCGATCCGGGACTCAATATCACCGGCTACGGCATCATCGAGCGCCGCCGGCAGGGCACGACGCTGGTGGAAGCGGGAGTGATTCGCCTGCCGCGGGCCGAGGGAAACAACCTGCCTCTGCGCCTGGAAACCCTTTTCAAGGGCATTCAGGAAGTCGTCGAGGAGTTCCGTCCGGAGGTCGTCTGCCTGGAAGAAGTTTACAGCCACGCCGACTATCCCCAAACCGCGGTGCTGATGGGCCACGCGCGCGGGGTGATTTGCCTGGCCGCGCGGCTGGCGCGCGTTCCGGTGTTCCCCATGCCGGCCAAGCGAATCAAGCAATCGGTCACGGGCAACGGAAACGCCTCCAAGCTCCAGGTACAGCGGGCCGTGCAGCAGCAATTCTCGCTGGGCGCGCCGCCGCGGCCCCCGGACGTGGCCGATGCGCTGGCCGTGGCGTTATGCTATATGAATACGCTTCGGGACCCCACCCAGGGAGTCCGTCTTAAGAGTGGAAGGCTGCGGTAAAATCTGTTTCTGGATCGGGAAAGCCCCCGGAAGCGGCAAAATTTAAGCGAGGAGCAACCCACTGATTTCAGAAGTCACCGGCGAAGTTCTTTATGACCGCATCGCGCACAATTCCCTGTTGGTGCGGGTCAACTCGATCTGTTATGAAGTTTTTGTGCCATCGGGAATCGCGGCCCGGTTGCGCCATGCGGCGGAGCAGGAACGGAAAAATCCGCTGACGCTTTACACTATTTATTACATCGACGGAGGGATGGCCGGCGGACATCTGACTCCCAAGCTGGTGGGTTTTCTTGATCCGCTGGATCGCGAATTTTTCGAGACCTTCACCAAGGTGCCGGGCGTCGGCTTTATGCGGGCGCTCAAGTGCCTGATCCGGCCGCTGAATGAAATTGCCCTGGCCATCGAGCAGGGCGATACCGAACTGCTGAAAAAGCTGCCCTACATCGGCGCCAAAACCTCCGAGCGCATTGTCACCGACCTGCGGGGCAAGATGGCGAAGTTTGCCCTGGCCCGCAGCGACCAGCCGCTTTCCGTCGAAACCGAAACCGTTTCGGACCTCAAGATGGAGGCCGTGCAGGTGCTGGAGCAGCTTGAATACTCGCCTTCCGAGGCCCGGCGGATGGCGGCTGAAATTCTCGCGCGGCATAAGAATGTGAAATCGATCGATGAATTCCTCCGCAAGGTTTTCGAGCAGCGGCAGGAAACAACAAACAGTTGAAAGCAGCGGCGGGATCAGTAACACTCATAAGATATGTCCAGGGTCCGATTAGTATCGCCGGATTTAATTTCGCAGGACGAAGAGGTCTTCAACCAGACCCTGCGGCCGCCCTCGCTTGAGCAGTACGTGGGGCAACGCAAAACGGTTGAGAAGCTCTCCATCGCCCTGCAGGCGGCGCGGCAGCGCTCGGAATCGGCCGAGCACACGCTTCTTTACGGCCCGCCGGGACTGGGCAAAACCACGCTGGCGCACATCATCGCCAACTCCATGGAAGCCAAGATCGTCACCACTTCCGGTCCTGCCCTGGAGCGTACCGGCGACCTGATGGGCATCCTCACCAACCTGGGCGAGGGCGACATTCTCTTTATCGATGAAATCCACCGGCTGCCGGCAAACATCGAAGAGTTTCTCTACCCCGCGATGGAGGACTTCAAGGTTGACTTTGTGGTGGACAAGGGAATGTTCGCCAAGACCATCAACATTCCGCTCAAGAGGTTCACCTTGGTGGGCGCCACAACGAGGGCCGGGAATCTCTCAGCGCCCCTGCGGAACCGCTTCGGGCTCTTCTTTCACCTGGAGTTCTATCCCGTCGAAGACCTGATGAAAATCATTCTGCGCTCGGCCCAGATCCTGGAAGTCCCGATCGATGACGCCGGAGCCTCTGAAATCGCCCGGCGGGCGCGGGGCACGCCGCGCATCGCCAACCGCCTGCTGCGGCGGGTCCGCGACTTTGCCGACGTGAAATCGGACGGCAAGATCACGGCGGAAGTGTCACAAAAGGCGCTGGAACTGGAGGGCGTGGATGAGCAGGGCCTGGACGATCTGGACCGGAGATTCATTTCCACGATCATCCGCCTCTACCAGGGAGGGCCGGTGGGCGTGGAAGCCATGGCCGCGACCTTGAATGAAGAGGTCGAGACCCTGGTCGATATGGTTGAGCCCTATCTGCTGCAGCAGGGATTTGTCAGCCGGACCCGGAGCGGGCGCATGGCCAATGAACCGGCCTACCGGCACCTCAAAATGGCCATGCCAGGCAGGCCGCAGGGGCTGTTTGAAAGTTAGGGCCGGGCGGGTACCTGGCCTGAATTGCAATCCATGAAGCGAGTTTTTCTTTCTCTGGGGTCCAATCTCGGCAACCGGCGGGGAAACATCACGAAGGCGCTCGATGAGCTTACTGTGGAAGGGGTCGAGGTTCGGCGCGTCTCATCGTTCTATCGCACCGAGCCGGTGGAATATCGCCAGCAGCCATGGTTCGTCAACTGCGCGGCGGAGGTTGCAACCGAGCTTCTGCCCCTGCAACTGCTCAGCGCCGTCCAGCGGGTGGAACGCAGACTGGGCCGCAAGCGGGACATCCACAAGGGTCCGCGGACGATTGACATCGACATCCTGCTCTACGAGAATGTCGTGGTCCGCTCGCAGGACTTGAACATCCCGCATGAGAGCATGGCGGAACGCAGGTTTGTGCTGGTCCCCCTGGGCGAGCTGGCGCCCGGTGTTCGGCACCCGGTGACCGAGCGGACGGTGGCGGAAATGCTGAGTGAAACGGCGGACACCAGCCAGGTGATTCGCATGACCTCGCAGGGTGTGGCAGGCAAAGCATGAGAGGACTCCAACGGATTGGAAATTGGCCTTCGTGGCACGATGCGCGAAACTATCTTTCCCGCGGACGGTATTTTAAGGCCATGATCGCACTACCGCAGAAAACCGGCATTGCCCAGAGAGGAACTGGCCTTGGTTAAATTGCCAGCCTACGAGACGCCCCGTTTTATCGCCGTTGAGGGCCCAATTCGGGTGGGCAAAACCACTTTAGCGGACATCCTTGCAGACCGTCTGAAGGCAGACCGCATGCGCGACGTGGACGACAATCCCTTCCTCAAGGGGTTTTACCATGAAAAGCCCGGCGCGGCCTTCACGAGCCAGATGTATTTCCTGGTAGAACGCTTCCGGCAGTACCGCGCCCTGGACGTCTCGGGCTCCGCAAACCGGACTGTCGTGAGTGACTACATTTTTGAGAAGGACAAAATCTTTGCCTATCTCAACCTGAGCGACGCGGAATTGCAACTTTACGAGCAGTATTACCAGATCTTTGCCGAGCAGGTCCCTATCCCCGATCTGGTGATATACTTACAGGCGAAACCGGAGATGCTCAAAAAGCGGATCGAGAAGAAGAACATCGCTTTTGAGAACCGCATCTCGGAAGAATATCTTGAGGCGGTAGTTAACGCATACGAACACTTCTTCTTCCGCTACCGTTCGAGCAATCTGCTGGTGATTGAAACGTCCGAGATCGACTTTGTCGACCGGAACGAAGATTTAAAGCAGTTGCTCCATCGGCTGACGCAGCCGGTACGAGGTACCCAGTATTTTTTGCCGCTTGGATCCGCTTCGCCGGACTGAGACGGTCGAAAACAATGGTAAGCGCCGCCTTTCCCCATCCCAGGCTGGTACCCCGGGGTGGAGATCGAGACCGTTTCGACCCTCTCAGTCCAGGCAATTCGACCCCCGGCAAGCGCTTTGCGGTGACATGTTGCGCCGGCGCCGGAACGATTTGAACTGTGGCCGGGAGGTTTTTTATTTCCGCTCGGCGCGTGCCGGGGGCGTTGTCACCGCGCCCTGATTTTCTGATGAGGAGGTAATGCCATGGACCCCAAAACACTGGCCGTGAGCAAAATTACTGTCCCTTTGATTCTTGACCGCAAGCTCCGCGGCGAGAAGATCTCTGCCCTCACGGCTTACGATTATCCGACCGCCCGCCTCGTGGACGAAGCGGGAATTGACATCCTGCTGGTGGGCGATTCCCTGGCCCAGGTGGTTCTGGGTTATGACTCCACCGTCCCGGTGACGCCTGCCGAAATGCTTCATCATCTCCGGGCGGTGCGCCGCGGTGTGCGCCGCGCACTGCTGGTTGCGGACCTGCCTTACGGGTCCTATCACCTGGGAGAACGCGACGCATTGCGGACCAGCCTGCGCTTCATCAAACAAGGAGGCGCCGAGGCCATCAAAATTGAGGGTGGCAGGAAACGCGCCAACCTGGTGCGCTGCATGGTCGACGCGGAAATTCCGACGATGGGCCACATCGGCCTGACGCCGCAATCGGTCCACCGGTTGGGCGGTTATGGCGTGCAGGGCCGGACCCCGGAATCGGCGAACGAGCTGTTGGCTGATGCCCAGGCTTTGGAGGACGCCGGCGTTTTCGCGCTGGTTCTGGAGGCCATTCCGCGTGAACTGGCAGCCATGATCACCCGCCGGCTGCGCATCCCCACCATTGGCATTGGAGCTGGTCCCGATTGCGACGGGCAGGTCCTGGTGTTCCACGACCTTGCCGGACTCACTTTTCAGCAGCCGGCAAAATTCGTCCGTGCCTACGCGGACCTTCGAAAGATTTTACACGATGCGCTCGTGCGATACAGAGAGGATGTTGTGGAGGGCCGGTATCCGGGCGACGGCGAGTCCTATCATTGCCAGCAGGCTGTCCTCGATCAGTCTGAAAGGGAGGTTTCCCGTCGGCATCGTTCCTGAACAGGACCTGGGGATAGACTGTCGCTGGCCGGACCCTTTCCGGTCGAACGGAAACGGTACACATCGAAGGGATGCGAGCTGAACTCTCGGAACCCTGTTCCGAAGAAGCCTATGCGCCTCATCACCGCAGTAAGCGAAATGAAGGCCCTGACGCGGGAAACCCGTTCCCGCGGCAAATCCGTGGGTCTGGTTCCCACCATGGGGGCATTACACAAAGGCCACATCAGTCTGGTCCGCCAGGCCAAGCAACAATGCGACGTCGTGGTAGCTTCGTTGTTTGTGAACCCCCTCCAGTTCGGACCCAAAGAGGACTTCGAACGTTATCCACGAAACCTTGATCAAGACTTCAAGCTGCTGAGTTCCTACAATATTGATACCGTCTTTGCTCCGTCCAGAGAGGAAATGTACCCCGAAGGATTCCAGACGTTTGTGGAGCCGGGTCCCCTGGGAGAGGTTTACGAAGGGGCCTCACGCCCGGGACATTTTCGTGGTGTCTCGACTGTGGTGATCAAGCTATTCAATATCGTGCAGCCGGATATGGCCTATTTCGGCCAGAAAGATTTTCAGCAGGCCATTGTGATCCGCCGCCTCGTGGAGGACCTCAACCTGAATGTCCGCCTGGTGCTTTGCCCCATCGTAAGGGACGCGGACGGACTGGCGATCAGTTCACGCAATGGGTATCTCAAACCAGCACAGCGAAAGTCAGCCCTCGCGCTTTCTCAAAGCCTCCGCAAAGCCGAAGAAATGGTCCATGCTGGTGAATCCGACGCCAGGAAAATCATGGAGGAAATGCGCGGCATCTTGCGGGCCGATTCCAAGGTCAAGGTCGATTATCTCGCCATAGTTAATCCTTTGTCGTTTGAACCCGTTTCCCGCATCACCACAGGCACCATGGCGCTGGTGGCAGCGAGCGTCGATCGGGTCAGGCTGATTGACAACGTTATTCTTGGCCCTGTCGGAACTTCGGCGGAGGAACTTTTGCGGTTGGCACTCTCCGCCCCGGCCGTGACGACGATGGAAGCCAGAGCCCCCGGGATTGACGCGGAAGCGGTGATGCATAAAATTGAGGGCTGCCGTGATTGTGCGGCCATCTCAACCATTCTTCTACCGCCGCGTGAATTCATGGCCAGGTACATCAAGCGCGACTATCCCGATCTCAGTTCAGTCCGCACGGCGGTGATCGGACGCCACGCCACGGCCCGCGCGGACAATTCGTTCTATCGCAACAACGGGCGGCCCAACCGTTTTGTGACAGCTCTCTACGATCTGCTTGGAATCAGCACGTTTGCGGAATTCAAGAAGCGGTTTATCCTCACGGACGTCATCCGCTGCCACACGTCAGCTCCGCGGGTGCCGGATAAAGCCATGCGCTACTGCTCCCGGCATTTGCGAAATGAACTTTCTCTGTTTCCAAACCTGGAAACCCTGGTGGTGCTGGGCGATGACGGGTATCTGGGAGTCCAGCGGTTTCTGCTGGAGCGCGCCGAGGACGAGGTCCCGGCCTTTTCCAATTTCATGGGGACAGCGGGCTGGGTTGAGGAGCAGGCTGAAATTCCCTCACTCGACAACCGCCCGGTCAGAATTTTTTACTGCCATCATCCCTCGCTGGGCTACCAGCGTAGCCCATCCCTGGCGTCAGCGCTTGCAAAATAGCGGCGGACGCTCTCCCCTTACAGTTTCAGCGCCGCCAAAACCTGCTGGACATGCCCGTCAACTTTCACGCGGGGAAATACAGCTTTCACCCTGCCCTTTGAATCGATGATGTAGGTCGACCGGACAATTCCCATGCTCTTTTTGCCGTAAAGCGTCTTTTCCTGCCAGACGCCGTAGGCTTCCAGCATCTGATGGTCCGGGTCGCCAGCGAGCGGAAAGTTCAACTGATACTTGTCGCGAAACTTTGCGAGTTTTTCCGGGGAGTCCGCACTCATCCCGAGAACTTTCGCACCAAGTTTGTCCAGTTGTTTTTTGGCATCACGAAACTCGTGAGCTTCGATCGTTCAACCGGGTGTGTCGGCCTTGGGGAAAAAATAAAGGACCAATGTGCTGCCCTTGAAATCGCTCAGCTTTATTGGCTTCCCGGAATCCGATGGAAGTGAAAAACCCGGTGCTTTGTCTCCAACTTTCAACATGGCTGGCTCCTCTCGTGAACGAACACTTCTCCTGAACTATTGAGATCCCTTCGTAGTGGTTTTTGAAAGGGTCTTGCCGCCGGATCCGGGCGCGCTTGTTGCGGATGCACTCGGTGCCTTCATCAGCGATTCGTAAGCCTCGCGGTATTGTTGATTGCCAGGATCAAGTTTCTGCGCCTGTTGAAATTGTTCGAGTGCGGCCTTTCGGTTGCCGGCGGCTTTGAGCGCCAGCCCCAGGTTAAAGTGCCCGGCGGGATCATTGGGTTTGATGCGCAACACCTGCCCGTATTCCGCAATGGCGCCCTCCCAGTTCTTCTGATTGTAGTAGGCCGTGGCAAGATTATTGTGGGCAGTCGAATAATCGGGATTCAATTGAATGGCCTGCTGATAATGCCTGATGGCCTCGTCCAGGTTCCCTTCCTGCTGCAGGGTCAGGCCAAGATTGTTGCACGCCGCGGCGTACCTGGGATCCAGCCGCAGCGCCTTCTGGTACTGTGCGACTGCGGCCTTCAGGTTCCCGGCCTGCCGCAGGGCGTTGCCCAGATTGTTGTAAGGCTGGGCCCAATCCGGCTGCAGGGCGATCGTATTGCGGTAGGAAGTCATCGCTCCATTCAGATCACCCTCCATCGCCAGTGCGTTGCCCAGGTTGTCATGTGCGATGGCCCAACCTGGCTTCAGCTTCACCGTCGAGCGGAACTGCTCAATCGCCGGACCCATCTTTCCCTGCTGCGCATAGGTTAGTCCCAGGTCATTATGGGCGCCGGCATTGTCGGGATCAATTTGAAGCGCCTTTTCAAACTGCTTCGCCGCTCCATCGAGATTGCCCTCTGCGCGTAGGAGCGTGCCCAGGTTGTAGTGGGCCTCGGCGTTTCCGGGATCCAGGCGGGCAGCCCGCAGATATTCCAGCATGGCATAGTTTGGTTTGTGTTGCTGGTTGTAGGCGTTGCCCAGGGCAACGTGGGCCTCCGGCCAGTTGGGCTCCAGCTTCACAGCCTGCTGGTAGTGGACAATGGCCTCGTTCAGCGATCCCTTGGCTTCCAGCTTCTTTCCGGCTGCGTACTGTTCACGCGCCGCTGCGCTCCATTTCACGGCGCCGGGTTGAGCCCGCGCACTTCCCTTCCTCCTTGCCTGCCGGGCCGCAGCTCCGCACAGGCCGGGAAGGAAAAGGGCGGCCATCGACAGCGTCAATACTCGTAAGGGAAACGACTTCAGGATCATAAGGCACCCGCCCGGCAGCACCGGCAACTGCGCGAATTTACCCCTGCGCGCCAGCGAGGAACAATTACGAAAGCTCTTTCGTCAGGATTTCCTGCACCAGCTTCGGCTGCGCCTGCCCCCGCGTGGCCTTCATCACCTGGCCCACAAACCATCCGATGGTGGCTGTCTTGCCCTGGCGGTACTGTTCAACCTGCTTCGGGTTGGCGGCGATCACTTCCCGGGCGACCTCGGCAATCCTGTCCGGGTCCGTAATCTGCTCAAGCCCCTTGTCGCTCACAACCTGGCTGGCGGTCTTTCCGGTCTTGAGCATTTCCGCCAGAACGTCCTTGGCCATCTTTCCGGAGATCGTGTTCCCGGCAATCAGCTTGATCAGGCCCGCCAGGCTTTCAGGCGTTACGGGACTTTCATGGATCGACTTGCCGTTCTCCTGCAGCAAATAGCTCAGATCATTCAGGACCCAATTGGCCGCCAGCTTGGGTTCTCCGCAGACCTTCGCAGTATTTTCAAAGTAATCCGCCGAGGCCCGCGAGGCCGCCAGCACCATGGCGTCCTGCGGGGGCAGAGCGTATTCGGTCTGGAACCGGTGCTCCCGCGCATGGGGGAGCTCGGGCAGAGACAGCCGAACATCTTCCTTCCATGCTTCCGTCACAGCCAGCGGCAGGAGGTCCGGCTCGGGGAAATAGCGATAGTCATGGGCAAATTCTTTTGACCGCATCCCGTAGGTACGCTGCTCGCGGCTGTCGAACAGACGCGTTTCTTGAGAAATTTCACCCCCACCCTCAAGCACGTCGATTTGGCGCTCCACCTCATAGGCCAGCGCCTTTTGCAGAAACCGGAAAGAGTTCAGGTTCTTCACCTCGGTCTTGGTCCCAAAGGCTTCGGCGCCTCTTTTTCTCACGCTCACGTTGGCATCCACCCGAAGGCTGCCCTCTTCCATGTTGCAGTCAGAAACATCGAGGTAAAGCATCAGCGTTTTCAGCCGCGTGAGGTAGTCATAGGCTTCTTCGGGCGAACGCAGGTCCGGCTCACTCACAATCTCGATCAGCGGCACGCCCGAACGGTTGAGATCGATATAGGTTTTTTCGCCGGAATCTGCAAACCCCTCGTGAAGTGACTTGCCGGCGTCTTCCTCCATATGCACGCGGGTGATCCCAATCCTCTTCTGCGCGCCCGCGACTTCAATGTCAATCCAGCCGTCTTCGGAAAGCGGCTCATCGTATTGCGAAATCTGGTAACCCTTGGGAAGGTCCGGATAGAAGTAATTCTTGCGCGCGAAACGCGAACGCGGATTCACCCGGCAGTTGAGCGCCAGCGCCGCCTTCACCGCCATCGTCACGGCCTCGCGGTTCAGCACCGGCAACGCACCCGGCAGGCCCAGGCACACCGGGCAGGTATTCTGGTTCGGCGGATCTCCAAAGCGGGTCGAGCAAGAGCAGAAGATTTTTGACCGGGTGAGAAGCTGGACGTGGACCTCCAGGCCGATCACCGGTTCATACCGGGCCAGGGTTTCCGGGGACGGGGTTGTCAGCGTAGACATTCATTCTCCGAATGGTTCGGTGTGTGCGCGGCGCCCCGTGGCTTCACAGCGGAGCGCCTCCATTCGTTGCAATCCCATATTATACATGACGCCTGCGGCAAAACTGCCGCGCGCCCTGCCGCAAGTTAGGGCGGCGTGGCAACGGAAAGCCCGCCGGGAACATCCATCTTGTATCTATTGTCGCGTTTTCGTCATGCTTTGCCCGGGCTTCGCGCAAGATGATCACAATACTTTCGTTGAGTTGAACAGACTGCACGCTTATAATCAAAACTAGTGAGGGGCTATGGCAAAGGCAAAAACCTTAGGAGAATTGAAGAAATCCGGCTATCGCAGTCAGGGTGTGAGGGATGAGATGCGCGCCAACCTGGTCCGCATCCTGCGCGACGGCACACCCATTTTCCCCGGCATCGTGGGATTTGAAGACACCGTCATCCCGCAAATTGCCAACGCCATTCTTTCACGGCACAACTTTATCCTCCTGGGACTGCGCGGGCAGGCCAAGAGCCGGATTCTTCGCTCGCTCGTTTCGCTGCTGGATAAGGAAGTCCCCTTCGTCGCCGGCTGCGAAATCAATGACGATCCGCTCCATCCCATCTGCCGCGCCTGCAATGAGCTGATTGCGAGGGAAGGCGATGCGACACCCATTGATTACCTGCCGCGCGACCAGCGTTATGTTGAAAAGCTGGCCACGCCCGACGTGACGATTGCGGACATTATTGGCGATCTCGATCCCATCAAGGCGGCGCGGGGCGGGCACGCGCTCTCCAGCGAACTGACCATCCATTACGGTCTGTTGCCGAGGGCCAACCGCGGCATCTTCGCTATCAACGAACTTCCCGATCTTGCAGGCAAAATTCAGGTGGGGCTGTTCAACATCATGCAGGAAGGCGACGTGCAGATCAAAGGCTACCCGGTCCGCCTGCCGCTGGACGTGATGCTGGTGTTTACCGCCAATCCGGAAGATTACACGGCGCGCGGCAAGATCATCACGCCGCTAAAAGACAGAATCGGCTCGGAAATCCGCACGCACTATCCCATGACGCTCGAACACGGCATCGCGATTACCGCCCAGGAAGCCTGGAGCGAACGCGATGGAGCGCTCCGCCTTACCGTCCCGGAATTCATCCGTGAACTGATCGAGACCGTCGCGTTTGAGGCCCGCGAAGAGAAAAAAATCGACAAGCGCAGCGGGGTCAGCCAGCGGATGCCCATCACCTGCCTTGAAAACGTCATCTCCAACGCTGAGCGCCGCGCCCTGGTCCGCGGGGAGAAGCTGGCGGTCCCCCGTCCTTCTGATATCTATGCCGGGTTGACCTCATTAACCGGAAAGTTTGAGCTTGAATACGAAGGCGAGCTGCGAGGCGCAGAAAACATCGCCCGCGACGTCATCCGGCAGGCGAACGCTCGCGTTTTCAAAAAGTACTTCGACGACGTGCCGCTGCAATCCCTGGTGCAGTGGTTTGAGCTTGGCGGGAGCCTGAAATATGAGGAAGACGCCGCAACGGCGGACCTCTACGCGCAATTCAAAAAGATCCAGGGCCTGCTGGAAACAACCCATGCTCTGGGCATGAAACCCAAGGACGATCCCGCGCTGCTGGTTTCGGGCGCAGAGTTCATTCTTGAAGGGCTCTACGCTCTCAAGAAGATCAGCCGCAATGAGGAACTGGGGTTCTATGTGGAACGCCGGACCGCCGAGCACATCAGTGAGCCAGTAGAAGGGCTCGGGCATCGCCATCGTCCACTAAACTAACCAGGGGTTTTGCCGTCTGCCCCGCCTCCCGAAACATGAGGGTCAGCTCCAATGAAGTACATCAAATACGGCAAACACATCCCGAACCCGTTTGAAGATTTGAGCGCCGAAGACCTGATGCAGATGCTCCAGGACTATCTGCTCGACAGCGGTTACTACAATCAATATTACGGCGCCTATGAAATGGACGCCGAGAAAACCATGGAGCAGTTGCGGGAAGCTTTGCTTGAGGCCCTGGAACAAAAAGGGATGATCTCGGATGAACTTCTCGAGGAGATGCTCGAAAATCCCCAGAACTCAAAGCTCTCGGAGGCCCTTGACCGCATGCTGCAGCAACTGGCGGACGAAGGCTACGTCTCCATTGAACAACCTCAGAAGGGCGCTGTCAGTGAGCCGCGGCCCGGCCAGATGGGGCAGGGTGAGGGACGCACAACGTTCGAAATCACCGACAAGGCGCTGGACTTTCTCGGCTTCAAGACGCTCAAGGACCTGCTGGGGTCGCTTGGGAAATCCAGCTTTGGCCGCCACGATACCCGCGAACTGGCGACCGGCGTGGAGTCCGACGGGTCAAGCCGCCGCTACGAATTTGGCGACACTCTCAACCTGGACGTTAATGCCACGCTGCTTTCCGCCATCAGCCGCAACGGCCTCACCATGCCGCTTGAACTCGATTACCAGGACCTGCAGGTCCGGCAATGTGAGTACCAGAGCTCCTGCGCCACGGTGCTGATGCTCGATTGCAGCCACAGCATGATCCTCTACGGCGAGGACCGCTTTACGCCAGCCAAGAAAGTAGCCATGGCGTTGACCCACCTGATCCGAACGCAATTTCCCGGCGACACTTTACACTTGGTGCTGTTCCACGATTCGGCGGAAGAGATCCCTCTGCAGCAACTCGCGCGCGTGAAGGTGGGCCCTTACTACACCAACACCCGCGAGGGTCTGCGGCTGGCGCAGCGCATCCTTTCCCGCCAGCGGAAAGACATGCGGCAGATTGTGATGATCACCGACGGCAAGCCCTCTGCCCTCACGCTCGAGGACGGCAGGATTTACAAAAACGCTTTCGGGCTCGATCCCCTGGTCGTCTCCGAAACCATGCATGAAGTGGTCCGCT